>NZ_JBFATL010000043.1:0-84381 GCF_040678315.1 Streptomyces sp. NPDC052721
CGGCGACACCGTGCACCCGGTCTCCGTCGAGAAGACCCTCCTCGCCGCGCGCGGCGACGGCAAGAAGATCATCCTCGCCCTGGACACGGTGAAGAACCTGGCCGACGAGGAGATGAAGGTCGTCGTGGACCCCGAGAAGGGCATGACGAGGATCACCAAGCTGATGGACCCGGCCGAGGCGACCGGCGAGTACATCGGCGTCACCCTGATCGAGGGCGACGCCGCTCCCGAGCTGGCCGACGCGCTGAAGGCGGTCTGGGAGGCCGACCCGCAGCAGTTCTACGAGCACGGCTACCAGGAGCTGGTCAACCGCGGCTTCCGCATCGACGTGGCGCCGATCGGCGACGTCAGCTGGGTCGAGATCGACAACCACGACGACCTCGCCCGCGGACGGGAGATCGCGTGCCAGTACTGACCCGGCTCATTCCCTCGCCGGTCGTCGTCGACATCCGCCCGGGTGCCCTGGACGACCTGGCCTGCGTCCTCGCGGACCAGCGGATCTCGCACTCCGGGCGGCTCGCCGTCGCCGTCAGCGGCGGCTCCGGGGCCCGGCTGCGCGAGCGTCTCGCGCCCTCGCTGCCCGGGGCGGTCTGGTACGAGGTGGGCGGCGGCACCCTGGACGACGCGGTCCGGCTGGCCGGCGAGATGAAGGCCGACCACTACGACGCGGTCGTCGGTCTCGGCGGCGGCAAGATCATCGACTGCGCCAAGTTCGCCGCGGCACGCGTCGGCCTGCCCCTGGTCGCCGTACCGACGAACCTCGCGCACGACGGCCTGTGCTCACCGGTCGCCACCCTCGACAACGACGCGGGCCGCGGCTCCTACGGCGTCCCCAACCCGATCGCGGCCGTGATCGACCTGGACGTCATCCGCGAGGCCCCGGCCCGCTTCGTGCGCGCCGGCATCGGTGACGCGATCTCCAACATCAACGCGGTCGCGGACTGGGAGCTGGCGAACCGGACCAACGGCGAGCAGATCGACGGCCTGGCCGCCGCCATGGCCCGGCAGGCCGGTGAGGCGGTGCTCCGGCACCCCGGTGGCATCGGGGACAACGACTTCCTGCAGGTGCTCGCCGAGGCGCTGGTCCTCACCGGTGTCGCCATGTCCATCTCCGGTGACTCCCGGCCCGCCTCGGGCTCCTGCCACGAGATCAACCACGCCTTCGACCTGCTCTACCCCAAGCGCGCCGCTGCCCACGGCGAGCAGTGCGGCCTCGGCGCCGCCTTCGCGATGTACCTGCGCGGCGCCCACGAGGAGTCGGCGTACACGGCAGAGGTGCTGCGCCGGCACGGGCTTCCGGTGCTGCCGGAGGAGATCGGTTTCACCGTGGACGAGTTCGTCCGCGCGGTGGAGTTCGCCCCCGAGACCCGGCCCGGCCGCTACACGATCCTCGAACACCTCGACCTCAAGACGAACCAGATCAAGGACATCTACGCCGACTATGTCAAGGCCATCGGTAGCTGAACTCCGTCCGGTCGTCCACCCCGCGGGGGTGAAGGACCGGCGCAGCGGTGAGCACTGGGCGGGACGCCTCTACATGCGCGAGGTGTCCCTGCGCGTCGACCGCTACCTGGTGAACACCAGGGTCACGCCCAACCAGCTCACGTACCTGATGACCGTCTGCGGCGTGCTCGCGGCCCCGGCCCTGCTGGTGCCGGGGATCGCGGGCGCCGTGCTCGGCGTGGTCGCCACCCAGCTCTACCTGCTGCTGGACTGCGTCGACGGCGAGATCGCCCGCTGGAGGAAGCAGTACTCGCTCGGCGGGGTCTACCTGGACCGCGTCGGCGCCTACCTCACCGACGCGGCCGTCCTGGTCGGCCTCGGCCTGCGCGCCGCCGACCTGTGGGGCAGCGGCCGGATCGACTGGCTGTGGGCCTTCCTCGGCACCCTCGCCGCGCTCGGCGCGATCCTGATCAAGGCCGAGACCGACCTGGTCGGCGTGGCCCGGCACCAGACCGGCAAGCCGCCGGTGCAGGAGGCCGCCTCGGAGCCGCGCTCCTCCGGCATGGCGCTGGCCCGCCGGGCCGCCGCGGCGCTGAAGTTCCACCGGCTGATCCTCGGCATCGAGGCCTCGCTGCTCATCCTGGTCCTCGCGATCGTGGACCAGGCCCGCGGCGACCTGTTCTTCACCCGCCTCGGCACGGCCGTCCTCGCCGGCATCGCCCTGCTGCAGACGCTGCTGCACCTGGTGTCCATCCTCGCCTCCAGCAGGCTGAAGTGAGCGCGCCCATGAAGGTCGGTGCCGTCATCATCACCATGGGCAACCGGCCCGAGGAGCTGCGGGCCCTGCTCGACTCCGTCGCCAAGCAGGACGGCGACCCGGTCCAGGTGGTCGTCGTCGGCAACGGCTCGCCCGTCCCGGACGTGCCCGAGGGCGTACGGACCGTCGAGCTGCCCGAGAACCTGGGCATCCCCGGCGGGCGCAACGTCGGCATCGAGGCCTTCGGGCCCGGCGGTCGCGATGTCGACATCCTGCTCTTCCTCGACGACGACGGCCTGCTCGCCCGCCACGACACCGCCGAGCTGTGCCGCGAGGCCTTCGCGGCCGACCCGGAGCTGGGCATCATCAGCTTCCGCATCGCCGACCCCGACACCGGTGAGACCCAGCGCCGGCACGTGCCCCGGCTGCGCGCCTCCGACCCGATGCGCTCCTCCCGGGTCACCACCTTCCTCGGCGGCGCCAACGCCGTCCGTACCCGCGTCTTCGCGGAGGTCGGCGGTCTCCCGGACGCGTTCTTCTACGCGCACGAGGAAACCGACCTGGCATGGCGGGCCCTCGACGCGGGCTGGATGATCGACTACCGGTCCGACATGGTGCTGTACCACCCGACGACCGCGCCCTCGCGGCACGCGGTCTACCACCGCATGGTCGCCCGCAACCGCGTCTGGCTCGCCCGCCGCAACCTCCCCGCCCTCCTGGTCCCGGTCTACCTCGGCGTCTGGCTGCTGCTCACCCTGCTGCGCCGCCCCTCGCGGCCGGCCCTGAAGGCATGGTTCGGCGGCTTCCGGGAGGGGTGGACGACGCCCTGCGGTCCGCGCCGCCCGATGCGCTGGCGTACGGTGTGGCGACTCACCCGACTGGGCCGTCCGCCGGTCATCTGACAAGCTCGTCCCTGGAGTGCCCGTGCGCCCCCGGACGGGCGCACGGGACGACGAACTCGAACGCGAATCCGAAGACGAAAGTATCCACCTGTGAGTGAGACCACGCACGACGGCACGGTCGCCGTGACCGCGGCCGCGCCGCCCGACGAGGGGCTGACGGCGGCCCAGCTCGCCGCCAAGTACGGGCTGACCGTGAGCGGCGCCCGGCCCTCGCTCGTGGAGTACGTCCGTCAGCTCTGGGGGCGCCGCCACTTCATCCTCGCCTTCTCCCAGGCGAAGCTGACCGCGCAGTACAGCCAGGCCAAGCTCGGCCAGCTCTGGCAGGTGGCCACGCCGCTGCTGAACGCGGCCGTGTACTTCTTCATCTTCGGCCTGATCCTGCACGCCAGCCGCGGCATGTCGCAGGACGTGTACATCCCGTTCCTGGTCACCGGTGTGTTCGTGTTCACCTTCACGCAGAGTTCGGTGATGTCGGGCGTCCGCGCGATCTCCGGCAACCTCGGCCTGGTGCGCGCCCTGCACTTCCCGCGCGCCTCGCTGCCCGTCTCCTTCTCGCTCCAGCAGCTCCAGCAGCTGCTGTTCTCGATGGTCGTGCTGTTCCTCGTGGCGATCGGTTTCGGCAGCTATCCGGACCTGTCCTGGCTGCTGATCGTGCCGGTCCTCGCCCTGCAGTTCCTCTTCAACACCGGGCTCGCGCTGATCATGGCCCGTGCGGGCGCCAAGACCCCCGACCTGGCCCAGCTCATGCCGTTCGTGATGCGGACGTGGATGTACGCCTCCGGCGTGATGTTCTCCATCCCGATCATGCTGGAGGACAAGCCGCACTGGATCGCGACGGTCCTGCAGTGGAACCCGGCCGCCATCTACATGGATCTGATGCGCTTCGCCCTGATCGACGGCTACGGTTCCGAGAACCTGCCCGCCCATGTCTGGGCAGCGGCCGGCGGCTGGGCCGTGCTCTTCGCCGTGGGCGGCTTCGTGTACTTCTGGAAGGCGGAGGAGCGGTACGGCCGTGGCTGAGCAGAACACCCAGGATCGCCGCCCCACGGTCATCGCGGACGACCTGCACATCGTCTACCGGGTCAACGGCGCCAAGACCGGCAAGGGCAGCGCCACGGCGGCCCTGAGCCGGATCCTCAGGCGCGGCTCCGACGACGCGGCGCGCGGGGTGCGCAAGGTGCACGCCGTGCGCGGCGTGTCCTTCGTCGCCTACCGCGGCGAGGCCATCGGACTGATCGGCTCCAACGGCTCCGGCAAGTCGACGCTGCTGCGGGCCATCGCCGGCCTGCTGCCCGCGGAGAAGGGCAAGGTCTACACTGACGGCCAGCCGTCCCTGCTGGGTGTGAACGCGGCCCTGATGAACGACCTGACCGGCGAGCGGAACGTCATTCTGGGCGGGCTCGCCATGGGTATGTCCCGGGAGCAGATCAAGGAGCGCTACCAGGACATCGTGGACTTCTCGGGCATCAACGAGAAGGGCGACTTCATCACCCTGCCGATGCGCACCTACTCCTCCGGCATGGCCGCGCGCCTGCGCTTCTCCATCGCCGCCGCCAAGGACCACGACGTCCTCATGATCGACGAGGCGCTGGCCACCGGCGACCGCAAGTTCCAGAAGCGCTCGGAGGAGCGCATCCGGGAACTGCGCAAGGAGGCCGGCACGGTGTTTCTGGTCAGCCACAACAACAAGTCCATCCGTGACACCTGCAACCGGGTGCTGTGGCTGGAGCGCGGTGAGCTGCGCATGGACGGGCCCACCGACGAGGTCCTCAAGGAGTACGAGAAGTTCACGGGCAAGTGACCCGTTTCGGCCAGGGCCCCGCCGGAATTCCTCCGGCGGGGCCCTTCCGTCTGCAAAGGAAACGTCAACTCCGCCCGCTGGTAGGAATCTTGAAGGCAATCGGTGTGTTGTTGTGATGTGCAGGACACCCTGCCGCGCCACGCCGCGTTGTACAACGTAAGCTGTACCGGCGTCGGAAACCGGCAAGTGGGGCGATAATGCGCGCCGTCCTGCGATGGGCACGCCCGCGCGGCGCGGGGCGGCGTGTCCGAAATAGTGTGTATCGGATCGGCAGTGTAGAACGGGAGATGTGACGGCAATGGCTACGGAAACTCCCCTGCTCAGCGGAGCATGTGCCGTCCACGCCCCGGGCAGCGCCCGGTGACGGCCACCGCCGAGGCGCCCGACCTGGAACGCGCCACCCTGGACAAGGCCGCGAACGAGAACTTCCCGGTGGCCCCCTTCTTCCTGCCCCGGGCCTGGCGTGCCGACCTCATGGCCGTCTACGGCTTCGCCCGTCTGGTGGACGACATCGGTGACGGTGACCTCGCCCCCGGCGGCGCCGACGCCCGGCTGCTCGGCGTGCCGCCCGCCGAGGCCGACGACCGCCTGGTCCTCCTCGACGCCTTCGAGGCCGACCTGCGCCGCGTCTTCGACGGCACCCCGCGCCACCCGCTGCTGCGCCGCCTGCAGCCCACCGTCCGCCGCCGCGCCCTCACCCCCGAACCGTTCCTCGGGCTGATCGCCGCGAACCGTCAGGACCAGCTCGTCACCCGGTACGAGACCTACGACGACCTCCTCGCCTACTGCGAACTCTCCGCCAACCCGGTCGGCCGTCTCGTCCTCGCCGTCACCGGCACCTCCACCCCCGAGCGGATCCGGCTGTCCGACGCGATCTGCACGGCGCTGCAGATCGTCGAGCACCTCCAGGACGTCGCCGAGGACCTCGGCCGCGACCGGATCTATCTCCCCGCCGCGGACATGAAGCGCTTTCACGTCCAGGAAGCGGACCTCGCCGCGAAAACCACGGGCGCATCGGTGCGCGCCCTGGTTGCATATGAAGCACAACGCGCCCGCGATCTGCTGAATGAAGGCGCCCCCCTGGTGGGTAGCGTCCACGGCAGGCTCAAACTGCTGCTCGCAGGGTTCGTGGCGGGAGGAAGGGCGGCGATCCGGGCGATCGCCGCCGCCGAATACGACGTACTTCCCGGCCCGCCCAGACCCGGCAAGGTCCAGTTGCTGCGTGAGGCGGGCGTGATCCTGCGAGGAGAGGGGTGATCCGGACCGTGGATTCTCCGCCGCACGTGTCCGCACCGGTACTCGCCGCCTACAGCTACTGCGAGGCCGTCACCGGGCAGCAGGCCCGTAACTTCGCCTACGGCATCCGGCTGCTGCCGACGGCCAAGCGCCGCGCCATGTCGGCGCTGTACGCGTTCTCCCGGCGCGTGGACGACATCGGCGACGGTGAGCTGGCCGGCGAGGTCAAGCTGGCGCGGCTGGAGGACACCCGGGCGCTGCTCACCCGGATCCGCGACGGCGAGGTCGAGGAGGACGACACCGACCCGGTGGCCGTCGCCCTCAGCCACGCCGCGCGCGCCTTCCCGATCCCGCTCGCCGGCCTGGACGAGCTGATCGACGGCGTCCAGATGGACGTGCGCGGGGAGACCTACGAGACGTGGGACGACCTGAAGGTCTACTGCCGGTGTGTCGCCGGTGCCATCGGCCGTCTCTCGCTCGGCGTGTTCGGCACCGAACCGCGCGTGCGCGGCGCCGAGCGCGCGGCCGAGTACGCCGACACGCTGGGCCTCGCCCTCCAGCTCACCAACATCCTGCGCGACGTCCGCGAGGACGCGGCCGGCGGCCGTACCTATCTGCCCGCCGACGACCTCGCCAAGTTCGGCTGCTCCGCCGGGTTCAACGGGCCGACTCCGCCGGAGGGTTCCGACTTCGCGGGCCTCGTGCACTTCGAAGTACGGCGTGCCCGGGCCCTGTTCGCCGAGGGCTACCGGCTGCTGCCCATGCTCGACCGCCGCAGCGGCGCCTGTGTGGCCGCGATGGCCGGCATCTACCGCCGGCTGCTGGACCGCATCGAGCGCGACCCGGAGGCCGTGCTGCGCGGCCGGGTCTCGCTGCCCGGACACGAGAAGGCCTACGTCGCCGTGCGCGGCCTGTCCGGGCTCGACACCCGGCATGTGACCCGCCATGTCTCCCGGCGCTCCGTCCGGAGGCGCGCCTGATGCAGCGCACCGAACCAGAGCCGGCCGAACCGGACAGCACGCGACAGGCAACCCTCCCCTGCGGCGTGGCGTCCCTGACTGCGACGGCCGGGCGTGCACCGTTCGAGCACCAGGCTCGCGCCCCGAAGGGGCACGAGGCTCTGTCGGATATGCGGCTACCGCCGCGTGGGCACGACCAGCCACGACGTGGCCGCGGACGAAAGGCGGCCCACAACGGCGCTGCCCGCGGAGCGCCTGCACGGAAGGACGCACGATGAGCGACGGCTCACCCCCCGCACCGGCGCGCTCCGGTACCGCGCGGACGGCAGGCCGCAGCGCGGTCGTGGTCGGTGGCGGCCTCGCCGGGATCACCGCGGCGCTCGCCCTCGCCGACGCGGGCGTCCGGGTCACCCTGCTCGAAGGCAGGCCCAGGCTGGGCGGCCTCGCCTTCTCCTTCCAGCGCGGCGAACTGACCGTCGACAACGGCCAGCACGTGTACCTGCGCTGCTGCACCGCCTACCGCTGGTTCCTCGACCGGATCGAGGGCGCGGCGCTGGCACCACTGCAGGACCGCCTGGACGTGCCCGTCGTCGACGTCGCCAAGCCCGAGGGGCGGCGGCTCGGCAGGCTCCGGCGCGACCCGCTGCCCGTCCCCCTCCACCTGGGGCGCAGCCTGGCCGCCTATCCGCACCTCTCGCTCGCCGAGCGCGCGGCCGTCGGGCGGGCCGCGCTCGCGCTGAAGGGGCTCGACCTCGCCGATCCGGCCCTGGACACCCAGGACTTCGGCAGCTGGCTGGCCGCGCACGGTCAGTCGGCGCGCGCCGTCGAGGCCCTGTGGGACCTGGTCGGGGTCGCCACCCTCAACGCGGTCGCGGGCGACGCCTCGCTGGGGCTCGCCGCGATGGTGTTCAAGACCGGTCTGCTGTCCGACCCGGGCGCGGCCGACATCGGCTGGGCCCGCGTCCCGCTGGGCGAACTGCACGACCGGCTGGGCCGCAAGGCGCTCGACTCCGCGGGCGTGCGCACCGAAGTCCGTACACGCGTCACCTCCGTCTCTACCAACGAGAACGGGACGTGGAGCGTTCAGGTTCCCGGCGAGCGCATCGAGACCGACGCGGTCGTCCTCGCCGTACCCCAGCGCGAGGCCCACGGCCTGCTGCCGCCCGGCGCCCTCGACGCGCCCGGCCGGCTGCTGGAGATCGGCACCGCGCCGATCCTCAACGTCCACGTGGTGTACGACCGCAAGGTGCTCGCCCGGCCCTTCTTCGCCGCCCTCGGCACGCCCGTGCAGTGGGTGTTCGACCGGACCGACGCCTCCGGGCTGCGCACGGGACAGTACCTGGCACTGTCCCAGTCGGCCGCGCAGGACGAGATCGACACCCCGGTCGCCGAACTCCGCGAGCGCTACCTGCCCGAGCTGGAACGGCTGATCCCGGGTACGCGCGCGGCCGAGGTGGTGGACTTCTTCGTGACCCGGGAGCGGACGGCGACGTTCGCCCCCACCCCCGGCGTCGGGCGGCTGCGGCCCGGCGCCCGCACCAAGGCCCCCGGCCTGTACCTGGCCGGAGCGTGGACCGCCACCGGGTGGCCCGCGACCATGGAGAGTGCGGTCCGCAGTGGAGTGAGCGCGGCCGACGCCGCGCTCGGCGCCCTGGGCCGGCCCCGCCCCCGCCGCCTCTTCGAGTTCGAGGAGGCGGCCTGATGCCCGATCAGCAGGCGGCTGGCCCCCGCACCCCCGGTACCGCAACAAGAGGAGAGACTGTGCCCACTGTGCCCCCGGCCTCGACGCCCGCTCCACGGGCCGCGGTGGACGTGACCGCGCTGCTGGAGCGCGGCCGGACCCTGGCCACACCGGTGTTGCGCGCGGCCGTCGACCGCCTGGCGCCTCCCATGGACACCGTCGCCGCCTACCACTTCGGCTGGATCGACGCCGCCGGCAACCCCGCCGACGGCGACGGCGGCAAGGCCGTCCGCCCCGCGCTCGCCGTGCTCTCCGCCGAGGTCACCGGTGCCGCACCCGAGGCGGGCGTCCCGGGCGCGGTCGCCGTCGAACTCGTGCACAACTTCTCGCTGCTGCACGACGACCTCATGGACGGCGACGAGCAGCGCCGGCACCGGGACACGGTCTGGAAGGTGCACGGCCCCGCCCAGGCCATCCTGGTCGGCGACGCCCTGTTCGCCCTCGCGGGCGAGGTCCTGCTGGAACTCGGCACGGTCGAGGCCGGCCGCGCCACCCGCCGGCTGACCACCGCCACCCGTGCCCTGATCGACGGTCAGGCCCAGGACATCTCCTACGAGCACCGCGACCGGGTCAGCGTCGAGGAGTGCCTGGAGATGGAGGGCAACAAGACCGGCGCCCTGCTCGCCTGCGCCTCCTCCATCGGCGCGGTCCTCGGCGGCGCGGACGACGCCACCGCCGACGCGCTGGAACGGTACGGCTACCACCTCGGCCTCGCCTTCCAGGCCGTGGACGACCTGCTCGGCATCTGGGGCGACCCGGAGGCCACTGGCAAGCAGACCTGGAGCGATCTGCGCCAGCGCAAGAAGTCCCTGCCCGTGGTGGCCGCGCTCGCGGCCGGCGGCTCAGCCTCCGAGCAACTCGGCGAGATCCTCGCCGCCGACGCCAAGAGCAGCGACTTCGAGAACTTCTCCGAGGAGGAGTTCGCGGCCCGCGCCGCCCTCATCGAGGAGGCCGGCGGGCGCGAGTGGACGGCGGCGGAGGCACGCCGTCAGCACACCATCGCCATCGAAGCCCTCGACGCCGTCGACATGCCCGACCGGGTGCGGGACTCCTTCACGGCGCTCGCGGACTTCGTCGTCGTACGGAAGAGATGATCACCATTGGCCTGATGAGCCTCGCGTAGTCGCCGGCCGGTGTCTCCCCACGGTTGAAGGACACCGGCCGACGGCGGACCCACAGCAGCACGACTCGCACGACTGCACGAAGGGGAAGCCATGACAGCGACGACCGACGGAAGCACCGGAGCGACCTTGCCGCCCCGGGCTGCCGCGGCCAGCGACACCACCCTCACCACCCCCGAGGCGGCCGGGGTACAAGAAGCCGCCGCGCGCGCCGCACGACGCGCCACCGACTTCCTGCTCTCCCGGCAGGACTCCCAGGGCTGGTGGAAGGGCGACCTGGAGACCAACGTCACCATGGACGCCGAGGATCTGCTGCTCCGTCAGTTCCTGGGCATCCAGGACGAGGAGACCACGCGGGCCGCCGCGAAGTTCATCCGCGGCGAACAGCGTGCGGACGGCACCTGGGCCACCTTCTACGGCGGCCCCGGCGAACTGTCCACCACCATCGAGGCGTACGTCGCCCTGCGCCTGGCCGGCGACGCGCCCGACGCCGCGCACATGGCGAAGGCGTCCGCCTGGATCCGCGAGCGCGGCGGCATCGCCGCCTCCCGCGTGTTCACCCGGATCTGGCTCGCCCTGTTCGGCTGGTGGAAGTGGGAGGACCTGCCCGAACTTCCCCCGGAGCTGATCTGGTTCCCCACCTGGATGCCGCTCAACATCTACGACTTCGGATGCTGGGCCCGGCAGACCATCGTCCCGCTCACCATCGTCTCGGCCAAGCGCCCGGTGCGCCCCGCGCCCTTCCCGCTGGACGAGCTGCACACCGACCCGGCCCGGCCCAACCCGCCGACGCCCCTGGCCCCGCTGGCCAGTTGGGACGGCGCCTTCCAGCGCATCGACAAGGCGCTGCACCAGTTCCGCAAGGTCGCCCCGCGCAGGCTGCGCAAGGCCGCGATGAACGCGGCGGCCCGCTGGATCATCGAGCGGCAGGAGAACGACGGCTGCTGGGGCGGCATCCAGCCCCCGGCCGTGTACTCGATCATCGCCCTGCACCTGCTCGGCTACGACCTCCAGCACCCCGTGATGCGTGAGGGCCTCGCCTCGCTGGACCGTTTCGCCGTGTGGCGTGAGGACGGCGCCCGGATGATCGAGGCCTGCCAGTCCCCGGTCTGGGACACCTGCCTGGCCACGATCGCCCTCGTGGACGCCGGTCTGCCCGTCGACCACCCGCAACTGGTCAAGGCGGCCGACTGGATGCTCGGCGAGGAGATCGTCCGGCCCGGCGACTGGGCCGTGAAGCGTCCCGGACTGCCGCCGGGCGGCTGGGCGTTCGAGTTCCACAACGACAACTACCCGGACATCGACGACACCGCCGAGGTCGCTCTCGCGCTGCGCCGGGTCCGGCACCACGACCCCGAGCGGATCGACAAGGCGATCGGCCGGGCCGTGCGCTGGAACCTCGGCATGCAGTCGAAGAACGGCGCCTGGGGCGCCTTCGACGTCGACAACACCAGCCCGTTCCCCAACCGGCTGCCGTTCTGCGACTTCGGCGAGGTCATCGACCCGCCGTCCGCGGACGTCACCGCGCACGTCGTGGAGATGCTCGCCGCCGAGGGCCTCGCCCACGACCCGCGCACCCGGCGCGGCATCGACTGGCTGCTCGCCGAACAGGAGCCGAACGGCTCGTGGTTCGGCCGCTGGGGCGTCAACTACCTCTACGGCACCGGCTCGGTGGTGCCCGCGCTGACCGCGGCCGGACTGCCCGGCTCGCACCCGGCGATCCGGCGGGCCGTGGCCTGGCTGGAGAGCGTCCAGAACGACGACGGCGGCTGGGGCGAGGACCTGCGCTCCTACAAGTACGTCAAGGAGTGGAGCGGCCGGGGCGCCTCCACCGCCTCGCAGACCGGGTGGGCGCTGATGGCGCTGCTCGCGGCGGGGGAGAAGGACTCCCAGGCCGTCGAGCGTGGCATCCAGTGGCTGGCCGAGACCCAGCGCGAGGACGGCACCTGGGACGAGCCGTACTTCACCGGCACCGGCTTCCCCTGGGACTTCTCCATCAACTACCACCTGTACCGGCAGGTGTTCCCGCTCACCGCGCTCGGTCGCTACCTGCACGGGGACCCCTTCGAGCGGAAGCTGCTCGCCAGGACCGGGACGGCCGCGTCACGGGCGACGGGGAGCTGACTTGAGCGACCAGCCCGCACCCGCCCCGCTGCTGATCGCCTGCGCGCTCGGCATCGAGCACCTCGCCCTGCGCACCGGCGACAGGAGCGGGGCGGACGGGCCGTACACCGTCGTCCGTACGGGCATGGGCCCGAAGGCGGCGGAACGCTCCGTCGGCCGGCACCTCGCCGGCCCGGCGGCGGCCGGCACGGCCGTGCTGGCCACCGGTTTCTGTGCCGGGCTCGCCCCCGGCATGCACCCCGGCGACCTGGTCGTCGCCGAGGAGACCCGGGATCCGCGCGGGACCGTCCCGTGCGTGGGCACCGACCTGCTGGTCAAGGAACTCGTGCGCCTGCTGCCCGGACGCACGGTCCACACCGGCCCGCTCACCGGCTCCGACCACGTCGTGCGGGGACCCGAGCGGTCCGATCTGCTCGCCACCGGCGCGATCGCGGTCGACATGGAGTCGGCGGCCACACTGCGTACGGCCGTCCGCACGGGCGAGCGCCCCGTAGCGGCCGTCCGGGTGGTCGTGGACGCTCCGGAACATGAACTCGTCCGGATCGGTACGGTGCGCGGTGGAATATCAGCCTTCCGCGTTCTTCGTTCCATCCTTCCCTCATTTTTTGAATGGCACCGTTCTTTGCTGCTCCCTCGGAGGTGAGCCAGATGGCCATGCCGTTGCGCCAGTCCATCAAGGTCGCGACATACCTGGCTGAACAGAAGCTCCGCAGGCGGGACAAGTTCCCGCTCATTGTCGAGCTGGAACCGCTGTTCGCCTGCAATCTGAAGTGCGAGGGCTGCGGCAAGATCCAGCACCCGGCCGGTGTGCTCAAGCAGCGCATGCCGGTCGCCCAGGCCGTGGGCGCGGTGCTGGAGTCCGGTGCGCCGATGGTGTCCATCGCCGGCGGCGAACCGTTGATGCACCCTCAGATCGACGAGATCGTGCGGCAGTTGGTGGCGAAGCGGAAATACGTCTTCCTGTGCACCAACGCGATGCTGCTGCGCAAGAAGATGGACAAGTTCAAGCCCTCGCCCTACTTCGCGTTCGCCGTGCACATCGACGGGCTGCGGGAGCGGCACGACGAGTCCGTCGCCAAGGAAGGCGTCTTCGACGAGGCGGTGGAGGCCATCAAGGAGGCCAAGCGGCGCGGCTTCCGGGTGACCACCAACTCCACCTTCTTCAACACCGACACCCCGCAGACCATCATCGAGGTGCTCAACTTCCTCAACGACGACCTGAAGGTCGACGAGATGATGATCTCGCCCGCCTACGCCTACGAGAAGGCCCCCGACCAGGACCACTTCCTCGGCGTGGAGCAGACCCGCGAGCTGTTCAGGAAGGCCTTCGCGGGCGGCAACCGCAAGAAGTGGCGGCTCAACCACTCCCCGCTCTTCCTGGACTTCCTGGAGGGCAAGGTCGACTTCCCGTGCACCGCGTGGGCGATCCCGAACTACTCGCTCTTCGGCTGGCAGCGCCCCTGCTACCTGATGAGCGACGGGTACGTGCCGACGTACCGCGAACTCATCGAGAAGACCGACTGGGACAAGTACGGCCGCGGCAAGGACCCGCGCTGCGACAACTGCATGGCGCACTGCGGCTACGAGCCGACCGCCGTCCTCGCCACCATGGGCTCCCTGAAGGAGTCCCTGCGGGCGATGCGCGAGACCGTCTCCGGAAACCGGGAGTGACGCGATGACCGCCGTCCCCTTGGGTGTTCCCGGGGTACCGGCCCGTCCGGTCGCGCCGCGACGGCAGTCGCGGCAGATCCACGTCGGGCCGGTGGCGGTCGGGGGCGGAGCCCCGGTGTCGGTGCAGTCCATGACGACGACCCGCACGTCGGACATCGGCGCCACCCTGCAGCAGATAGCGGAACTCACCGCGTCCGGCTGCCAGATCGTCCGCGTCGCCTGCCCCACGCAGGACGACGCGGACGCCCTCGCGACCATCGCCCGCAAGTCGCAGATCCCGGTGATCGCGGACATCCACTTCCAGCCGAAGTACGTGTTCGCGGCCATCGAGGCCGGCTGTGCGGCGGTGCGCGTGAACCCGGGCAACATCAAGAAGTTCGACGACCAGGTCAAGGAGATCGCGCGGGCCGCCAAGGACCACGGCACGCCGATCCGGATCGGCGTCAACGCCGGGTCGCTGGACAAGCGCCTGCTCCAGAAGTACGGCAGGGCGACCCCGGAGGCCCTGGTCGAGTCGGCTCTGTGGGAGGCGTCGCTCTTCGAGGAGCACGACTTCCGCGACATCAAGATCTCCGTCAAGCACAACGACCCGGTCGTGATGATCGAGGCCTACCGGCAGCTCGCCGAACAGTGCGACTACCCGCTGCATCTGGGCGTCACGGAGGCCGGTCCCGCCTTCCAGGGCACGATCAAGTCGGCCGTCGCCTTCGGGGCGTTGCTGTCCCGGGGCATCGGGGACACCATCCGGGTGTCGCTGAGCGCGCCGCCCGCCGAGGAGGTCAAGGTCGGCATCCAGATCCTCCAGTCGCTGGGGCTGCGGCAGCGGCGCCTGGAGATCGTCTCCTGTCCGTCCTGCGGCCGGGCCCAGGTGGACGTGTACAAGCTCGCCGAGGAGGTCACCGCGGGGCTGGACGGCATGGAAGTGCCGCTCAGGGTCGCGGTGATGGGGTGTGTGGTCAACGGTCCGGGCGAGGCCCGGGAGGCCGACCTCGGAGTTGCCTCGGGCAACGGCAAGGGTCAGATCTTCGTCAAGGGGGAGGTCGTCAAGACCGTACCCGAGTCGAAGATCGTGGAGACCCTCATCGAGGAGGCCATGAAGCTCGCCGAGCGGACGAGCCCCGCAGACAGTTGAGTTGAGGCAAGGCACGGACCGAGAGGGGGCCCGAGCGTGACCATTCTGGAGAACATCCGGGGACCACGCGACCTGAAGGCGCTGTCCGAGGCGGAACTCGGCGAACTGTCCGAAGAGATACGTGAGTTCCTGGTGCACGCGGTGTCGAGGACGGGCGGTCACCTCGGCCCCAATCTGGGCGTGGTGGAACTGTCCATCGCGCTCCACCGGGTCTTCGAGTCACCGGTCGACCGCATCCTGTGGGACACCGGCCACCAGAGCTATGTGCACAAGCTTCTGACCGGACGTCAGGACTTCTCCAAGCTGCGCGGCAAGGGCGGACTGTCCGGCTACCCCTCGCGCGAGGAGTCCGAGCACGACGTCATCGAGAACAGCCACGCCTCCACCGCGCTCGGCTGGGCCGACGGGCTCGCCAAGGCCCACCAGGTGCGGGGGGAGAAGGGCCATGTGGTCGCGGTCATCGGCGACGGCGCGCTGACCGGCGGCATGGCCTGGGAAGCGCTCAACAACATCGCCGCGGCCAAGGACCGGCCGCTGATCATCGTCGTCAACGACAACGAGCGGTCGTACGCCCCCACCATCGGCGGCCTCGCCAACCACCTGGCCACCCTGCGCACCACCGACGGCTACGAGAAGGTCCTCGCCTGGGGCAAGGAGGTGCTCCAGCGCACCCCGGTCGTCGGCACCCCGCTCTACGAGTCCCTGCACGGCGCGAAGAAGGGCTTCAAGGACGCCTTCGCCCCGCAGGGCATGTTCGAGGACCTGGGCCTGAAGTACCTCGGCCCGATCGACGGCCACGACATCAACGCCGTCGAGTCCGCGCTGCGCCGCGCGAAACGCTTCCACGGCCCGGTCCTGGTCCACTGCCTCACCGTGAAGGGCCGCGGCTACGAGCCCGCCCTCGCGCACGAGGAGGACCACTTCCACACCGTCGGCGTGATGGACCCGCTCACCTGCGCACCGCTCGTCCCGGCGGGCGGCCCCTCCTGGACCTCGGTGTTCGGCGAGGAGATCGTGAAGATCGGCGAGGAGCGCGAGGACGTCGTGGCGATCACGGCGGCCATGCTGCACCCGGTCGGCCTCGGGAAGTTCGCCGAGCGCTTCCCGGACCGGGTGTGGGACGTGGGCATCGCCGAACAGCACGCGGCCGTCTCCGCGGCCGGCCTCGCGACCGGCGGGCTGCACCCGGTCGTCGCCGTCTACGCCACCTTCCTCAACCGCGCCTTCGACCAGCTGCTGATGGACGTCGCCCTGCACCGCTGCGGGGTCACCTTCGTCCTGGACCGGGCCGGTGTCACCGGCACCGACGGACCCTCCCACAACGGCATGTGGGACATGTCCGTCCTCCAGGTCGTCCCGGGGCTCAGGATCGCCGCCCCGCGCGACGCCGACCAGCTGCGCGCCCAGCTGCGCGAGGCGGTCGCCGTGGACGACGCGCCCACCCTGGTCCGGTTCCCGAAGGAGTCCGTCGGCCCGTGTGTCCCGGCGCTCGACCGCGTCGGCGGCACGGACGTCCTGCACCGCGCCGACCGCCCCGAGGTCCTGCTGGTGGCCGTCGGTGTGATGGCCTCCGTGTGCCTCCAGGCCGCCGAACTGCTCGAAGCCCGCGGGATCGGCTGCACGGTGGTGGACCCGCGCTGGGTCAAGCCCGTCGACGCCGCGTTGCCCCAACTCGCCGCCCGGCACCGGCTGGTGGCCGTGGTGGAGGACAACAGCCGGGCGGCCGGCGTCGGTTCGGCGGTGGCACTGGCCCTCGGCGACGCCGACGTGGACGTGCCGGTACGACGGTTCGGCATCCCGGAGCAGTTCCTCGCGCACGCCAAACGCAGCGAGGTGCTGGCCGACATCGGTCTCACGCCCGTCGAGATCGCCGGGCGGATCAGTGCGAGCCTGGCCGCCAAGGACATCGGCGGCGCAGCCAAGGAGAGTGAATGACCACCGAGTTCGACCTCGGCGCCCTGCTCGCCGAGCGTGGAGCCGAACGCTACGAGCTGCACGCGAAGCACCTCAACCCGCAGCTCCCGCGCATGCTGCACACCATCGGCTTCGACAAGGTCTACGAGCGTGCCGAGGGAGCGCACTTCTTCGACGCGGAGGGCAACGACTACCTGGACATGCTCGCCGGGTTCGGCGTGATGGGCCTCGGCCGCCACCACCCGGTCGTCCGCAAGGCGCTGCACGACGTCCTGGACCTGGACCTCGCCGACCTCACCCGCTTCGACTGCCAGCCGCTGCCCGGCCTGCTCGCCGAGCGGCTGCTGGCCCACAGCCCGCACCTGGACCGGGTGTTCTTCGGCAACAGCGGCACCGAGGCGGTCGAGACGGCCCTGAAGTTCGCCCGGTACGCCACCGGCAAACCGCGCGTCCTCTACTGCGACCACGCCTTCCACGGCCTGACCACCGGCTCCCTCTCGGTCAACGGTGAGAGCGGCTTCCGGGACGGCTTCGCCCCGCTGCTGCCCGACACCGCCGTACCGCTCGGCGATCTCGACGCGCTGGCACGGGAGTTGCGGAAGGGCGACGTCGCCGCTCTGATCGTGGAGCCGATCCAGGGCAAGGGCGTGCACGAGACGCCGCCCGGCTATCTGCGGGCCGCGCAGGAGCTGCTGCACCGGCACAAGGCGCTGCTCATCGCCGACGAGGTGCAGACCGGACTCGGCCGCACCGGCGACTTCTACGCCTACCAGCACGAGGACGGCGTCGAACCCGACCTGGTGTGCGTCGCCAAGGCCCTCTCCGGCGGCTATGTGCCCGTCGGCGCCACCCTCGGCAAGGAGTGGATCTTCAGGAAGGTCTACTCGTCCATGGACCGGGTGCTGGTGCACTCGGCGAGCTTCGGCTCCAACGCCCAGGCGATGGCGTGCGGGCTCGCCGTGCTCTCGGTCATGGAGAACGAGCAGATCGTCGCCGGCGTGCGCCGGACGGGCGAGCTGCTGAAGTCCCGGCTCACCGCGCTGATCGACACGTACGAGCTGCTCGCCGACGTCCGCGGCAGGGGCCTGATGATCGGCATCGAGTTCGGCAAGCCGTCCTCCTTGAAGCTGCGCAGCCGCTGGGCCATGCTCCAGGCGGCCCGCAAGGGGCTGTTCGCCCAGATGGTCGTCGTACCGCTGCTGCAGAAGCACCGCATCCTCACCCAGGTCTCCGGTGACCACCTGGAGGTGATCAAGCTCATTCCGCCGCTGGTCATCGACGAGGCCGACGTGGACCGGTTCGTGGACGCCTTCAGCGCGGTCATGGACGACGCGCACAGCGGTGGCGGCCTGATGTGGGACTTCGGCAAGACCTTGATCAAGCAGGCGGTGGCGAACCGCTGACGCAGGCGCCGACGGGCGCGGCTGCTCCCCGGTCTTTTGCCTCAGAGGCAAGAAAATTGCCTCAGGGGCAAGGCTGGGGCTGAATGGAGGCATGAACGCCTCAGACCCCGCGCCGGCGGCGGGCCCGGCTCCGGACGACGGCCTGCCGGCCGTCGCGCCGCAGCTGCGCGCCCTGCGCCGGCGCGCCGGCCTCACGCTGGAGGCCGCGGCCCGCGCCGCCGGGCTCTCCCCGGCCCACCTCTCCCGGCTGGAGACCGGGCAGCGTCAGCCGTCGCTGCCGATGCTGCTCGCGCTCGCCCGAATCTACGGTACGACCGTCTCCGAACTCCTCGGTGAGACGGTCGCCGACCGGGACGCGATCGTGCGGGCCGCCGACATGGATCCGACCCGCGCGGGCGGGTGGACGTACGTCCAGGCCGGGGCGCCCGGCCGTGGCATGCAGGCCCTGCGGGTGCGGGTGCCGTACGGCTCACAGGGCGACATCGTGCGCGTCCACCCCGGCGAGGAATGGCTCTACGTCCTCAAGGGGCGCCTGCGCCTGCGCCTCGGCGACACCGCGCACCTGCTGGGGCCCGGTGACAGCGCGCACTTCGACTCGCTCACCCCGCACCGCCTCGCCGCCGAGGACCACGACGGCGTGGAGCTGCTGTTCGTCCACACCCTGCTGCAGAGCCCCACGGCCACGCTGTGCCTGGGCCCGCTGACCGGAGAGCTGCCATGAGCGACTTCGAGGAGAAGTTCCCCCGTTCCCTGTGGATCCGGCTGATCATCTACATCGCCCTCGGGCACGTCCTGGCCGCGTTCCTGTACCTGCTGTTCGCGGTGGGCGGCAAGGGCTGACGCTGCGGGGCGCGTGACAGGACGTGCGGATGCCGCAGACATCCGACCTGGCCACCGCCCACTGGCCCGTCGCCCCGCCCCCGTACGGCCGACTGGCCGCGGGAGTCGGCCGGTGACGGCACCACCGGGTTCATGCCACCGCCGCTGCCGGACGCGGCCGGGGTGCTGGGCGCCCTGTACGAGCACGAGCGGCTTCCGGCCGACGTGACGTACGACGCGTACCACCGGGCTCGCCTCGCGGAAGGCGGCGCCCCCCGGGAGACGGCCGGCCGGATCGGCCTCACCGGCGTGGGGACGGCGACCGCAGGCGGTCCGGTCCGGGCCGGGCATCCCGGTGTCCGGCCGGCTCGGCGACGCGCGGCTGCTGTACGGCGACCCGAAGGTCGACTTCAGGAGGCGGTCCGCCTGCCCTGGGCTCCCTGAGCGGGTCCCGTCAGTCCAGCAGACGGGCGCGCAGGCGCTCGCGGGAGTCGGGGGAGAGGCCCAGGCCCTGCGCCAGGTAGGTCTCGACGTCGCCCCAGGTCTCCTCGATGCTCGCGAACGCCGCCTCCAGGTACTCGGCGCGGGCGTCGAAGAGCGGGTTGAGCAGCTCCATCACCTCGGGGGTGTACGCGGTGTCCGCGCTGCCGCTGCGGCGGACCTTGTAGCGGCGGTGCGCGGCACCCGACTCCAGGTAGTCGGCGACGATCGCGTCCCGCTCCACCCCGAGAGCGAGGAGCGTGACCGCTACGGAGATGCCCGCGCGGTCCTTGCCGGCCGCGCAGTGCATCAGCGCGGGCACGCTGTCGTCGGCCAGAGCGTGCAGCACGCGCGCGTGCTCGGCGGTGCGCTCCGTGACGATCTTCCGGTAGGACGCGATCATCCGGGCCGCCCCCTTGCCGTCGTCCAGGATCGCGCGCAGCTGGTCGAGGTCGCCCTCGCGGACCATCTTCCAGAACTCGGCGCCGTCCGCCGGATCGCTCAGCGGCAGGTTCACATTCCGCACGCCGGGCAGCTCGACATCCGGGCCCTCCAGCTTCTGGTCGGCCGCGTTGCGGAAGTCGAAGATCGTGTGCAGGCCCAGGGAGGCGAGGAAGGCCGCGTCCTGCTCCGTCGCGTGCGCCAGGTGCCCGCTGCGGAACAGCACGCCGTACCGCACCCGCCGCCCGTCCGTGGTCGGCAGCCCGCCCACGTCACGGAAATTGCGCACTCCGGCCAGCTCCGGCTCGGTCGACGGGACCTGCTGCGTCACGGGGGCTCCTCCCGGTCGGTCCCCGCCGTCGCGGCTCGTCGGCGGGCGCTCCGTCGACCATACGGCATCGATTTCCTCGGGCAATGAGTTGTCCACAGGCATTGTCAGAGGGGTCCGCGGCCCTTGATGATGTTGGCACTTGAGCGGATCTGTTGGCACCTGTGAGGTCTCGATGGTGGACATCGCCGAAAACGGTCGTACTTGGCTCCTGTCGGGCCCCGGCAGCAGCTATGCCCTGCATCTCACCGACGCGGACGAGCTGCTCCATCTGCACTGGGGGCCACGGATCGCCCTCGCCGACGCGGAGGCGCTCGCGGTGAGCCCCCTGCCCGGCTACTGGCCCTTCGAGTCCCCGCTCGACGGCCGGGAGGAGTATCCGGTCGAGGGCGGCCCCCGCTTCGTCCGCCCCGCCCTGTCACTCCGCACCGAGGAGCGACGCGGCACGGAGTGGCGCTTCGTGTCGTACGACACCACGGAGGACGACGAGCTGCGGCTGCGCTTCGACGACGACGGCGTGGCGATCACCCTGCACTACCGGATGCGCGGGGACGTCGTGGAGCGCTGGGTGACCGTCGAGAACGGCGGCCACGCGCGCGTGGAGCTGCTGCGGGCCGACGCGGCCACCTGGACCCTGCCCGACCGCGAGGGCTGGCGGCTGTCGCAGCTGCACGGCCGCTGGGCCGCCGAGTCGCGGCTCACCACCGCCCCCCTCACCTACGGTGAGAAGGTCATCGGCAGCCGCCGCGGCCACACCGGCCACCAGCACCTGCCCTGGGTGGCCCTGGACACCGACGCCACCGAGGAGCGCGGCGAGGTCTACGGCTGCGCGCTCGGCTGGTCCGGCTCCTGGCGCATCGCGGTCGCCCAACTCCCGGACGCGCGCGTGCAGATCACCGGCGGCGCCGGTTACGACGACTCGGGCCTGCTGCTCCTCGCGCCCGGGGAGTCGTACACCACCCCGGTCTTCGCGGGGCTGTGGAGCGACGGCGGCTTCGGCGGCGCGAGCCGTGCCTGGCACGCCTACCAGCGCGCGTACGTCATCCCGGACGCCGAGCGGGACCGGCCCGTGCTGTTCAACTCCTGGGAGGCCACCTTCTTCGACATCTCCGAGGAGCAGCAGCTCGCGCTCGCCCGCCGGGCCGCCGAGATCGGGATCGAGCTGTTCGTCGTCGACGACGGCTGGTTCGGCGCCCGCACCAGCGACCGCGCCGGCCTCGGCGACTGGACGCCCAACCCCGACCGTTTCCCGCACGGCCTCAAGCCCCTCGCCGACCAGGTGCACGGGCTCGGCATGCAGTTCGGCATCTGGGTCGAGCCCGAGATGGTCAACCCGGACAGCGACCTGTACCGGGCCCACCCGGACTGGGTGCAGTACCAACCGGGACGGAAGCGGACGGAACTGCGCAATCAGCTCGTTCTCAACCTCGCGCGCGAGGACGTCCAGGAGTACCTGTGGGAGCAGTTGGACGCCCTGCTGTCCAGCGCCCCCATCGACTATGTGAAGTGGGACTTCAACCGCTGCTTCACCGACGCCGGCTGGCCCGGGGAGCCGTACCCGCAGCGCCTGTGGGTGGACCACGTCCGCGGCCTGTACGCCCTGCTGGACCGGCTGCGGGCCGCGCACCCCGGGGTCGCCTTCGAGTCCTGCTCGGGGGGCGGCGGCCGGATCGACCTCGGCGTGCTCGGCCGCACCGAGGAGGTGTGGACCTCCGACAACACCGACCCGCTGGACCGGCTCGCCATCCAGCACGGTTTCACGCAGATCCATCCCGCGCGCGTGATGGCGGCCTGGGTCACCGACAGCCCGAACACCCAGCTCAACGGGCGGGTCAGCTCGCTGCGCTTCCGGTTCGTCAGCGCCATGGCGGGCGTACTCGGGGTCGGCGGCGACCTGACGGAGTGGAGCGCTCAGGAGCTGGCCGAGGCCCGGCGGTGGGTGGAGCTGTACAAGGAGATCCGCCCGGTCGTGCAGCACGGCGAGCTGTACCGGCTGCGGCCTCCGGCCGGAGGTCTGAGCGCCGTGCAGTACGTCCGGGGGGAGGAGACCGTCGTCCTCGCCTGGCTGCAGGCCCAGAGCTACGGCGAGCCGGTGCCGGCGGTGCGGCTGCGCGGGCTCGACCCGGCGGCGTCGTACGAATGCCGCGAAACAGGCGAAGTGTACCGGGGTGCCGTACTGCTGCACCACGGGCTGCGCACCGGGCTCAAGGGCGACCTGGATGCGACGGTCATCCGACTGCGCCGCATCTGACTTTTCTGTCTGAATTGACGCTTTCACTCCAACTCGCTGCGGAATGAGGACATCTGGGGAACCGGCGCGTGAGGAGGGTCATATCGGTGACCGTGCGTCGCGCGTCATGTTCACGTAATTCCAGTACCCATAGGCGAATTGAAAAGGAGAAGGGCACGGGAATTCACACTCGGTGACCGTGAATTCCCGTATCCGATCAGCAGGAACCGGAACAACGGGAACCGGCTGCTTGTTTCCGCGCCTCCTGCTCGCTTACGTTCGCCACCGACCCGGGCGGAACGCCGAATCCTGCCGCCGTCCGGATTCCCCACACACATGACCCGCGTCGGCAGGAGCGGGGGACCCACCAGGTAGGACTGCCTGTCCGGTCTCCGCGACAGGCTAGGGGTGCAGCCGTGCCGCGCACGGCCGGGCAGCTCCAGCCCGAACCCGACAGCTCACCTCGCAGGCGCCGGAGAGGAATTGCGCCATGCCTGCCAAGGGTAAGCACCGACGTCCCAAGACCCCGCGTTTTTCCCGCTCCCTCGCCGTCGCCGGAACCGGTGGCGCCGCCCTGGCCCTGCCCCTCCTCGGGGCCACCGGAGCGCACGCCGCGCCCCCCGCCCAGTCCGCCTCCGGAACGGCCGCGCAGACCCTCCCCGGCACGGTGAAGAAGGCCGTGGCGCAGCAGGACACGGGCGCGCGCACCTACACCGTGCGCAGCGGTGACTGCCTCGCGACGATCGCACAGGACCAGCATGTCAGCGGTGGCTGGCAGCGGCTCTACGACGACAACCGGCAGGCCATCGGCGCCGACCCCGGAGTCATCCACCCGGGCCTGAAGCTCCGCATCGGCGGGAAGACCGCGCCGGCCACCGCGGAGCCGGCTGCCCCGAAGTCCACACCGTCCGCCGCGCCGGAGGCCACCCGGCAGGCCGCGCCGAAGCCCGCCTCCCAGCCGGCCTCCGCCGGTTACACCCTCCCCGTGACCGGCGCCACCGTCGGCACCGGCTACCACGTCGCCGGCAGCATGTGGTCCAGCGGCTACCACACCGGCGTCGACTTCGTCGTCCCGACCGGTACCCCCCTCAAGGCCGTCGCCGCGGGCACCGTCGTCTCCGCGGGCTGGGGAGGGGCGTACGGCAACCAGGTCGTCATCAAGCTGAACGACGGCCACTACGCCCAGTACGGCCACCTCTCCCAGCTCTCCGTCTCGGCCGGGCAGACCGTGACCGCGGGCCAGCAGATCGGTCTGTCCGGCGCCACCGGCAACGTGACCGGCCCGCACCTGCACTTCGAGATCCGCACCACCCCGGACTACGGCTCGGACATCGACCCGGTCGCCTACCTCCGCTCGCACGGCGTCGCCGTCGGCTGACGCCCGCGCCCCTCTCACCACCTGCCTGACACGCCCCCGAAGGCCGGACCCACGATCCCCGGGTCCGGCCTTCGGTGTACCGTGCAGCTTCTATTCCTGGCTTTGCAAACTATTTAAGAGTGGCTCATCTCACCATTCGTCAAGTCCTGCTTACGGTCGCGTAGGTCACATCCGAAGGTGAATCATGGTCCGACGTGGCAGACGATTCGAAGAATGACAGCAGATCAGTGATCGGGTCGTACGTGGCGGTGGGGGACAGCTTCACCGAGGGCGTCGGCGACCCCGGCCCCGACGGGGCGTTCGTGGGCTGGGCCGACCGGTTCGCGGTGCTCCTCGCCGACCGGCGTCCCGAGGGCGACTTCCAGTACGCCAACCTCGCCGTGCGCGGAAAGCTGCTGGACCAGATCGTGGCCGACCAGGTGCCGCAGGCCATCGACAAGGCCCCGGACCTGATCTCCTTCTGTGCGGGCGGCAACGACATCATCCGTCCGGGCACCGACCCCGACGAGGTGGCCGAGCGCTTCGAACGGGCCGTGGCCCGGCTGACGGAGGCGGCCGGCACGGTGATGGTGACGACCGGCTTCGACACCCGTGGCGTCCCCGTCCTCAAGCATCTCCGCGGCAAGATCGCCACCTACAACGGGCATGTCCGTGCCATCGCCGACCGGTACGGCTGCCCCGTCCTCGACCTGTGGTCCCTCAAGTCCGTGCAGGACCGCAGGGCCTGGGACACCGACCGGCTGCACCTCTCGCCCGAGGGGCACACGCGCGTGGCGCTGCGCGCGGGACAGGTCCTCGGCCTGGACGTCCCCGCCGACCCGGAGCAGCCGTGGCCGCCGCTGCCGCCCCGGGGCACGCTGGAGATCCGCCGCGACGACGTCCAGTGGGCCCGGGAGTACCTCGTCCCCTGGATCGGCCGCCGGCTGCGCGGCGAGTCCTCCGGCGACCACGTGACCGCCAAGGGCACGCTGTCACCGGACGACATCAAGATGCGGATCGCTTCGGTGGCCTGACCCCACCGACCCGCCACGGCCCGCGCCGGCACCACCGGCGCGGGCCCTCGCCGCTCCCCGGACAGAACGCACCCCCTTCGTGGTCCGGCCCGCTCGGGGCAGGACGCCCACGGGGGCGCGTACGGCGCTCAGCCGGCGGGCCGCGTCCTGGCGGGGAGGTGTGCCGAACCGGCGGCGGTACTCCCGGCTGAACCGCGACGGGCTGCCCTAGCCGACGCGCTGGCCGACCCCGGTGACGCCGCCCGGGTGGGAGCGAGCAGCAGCCGGGCCTCCCGCAGCCGGGCTCCACGCAGTGCTCGCGGATGCGGCGCACGGCCCGGGAGACGTGGCTGAGGACGCTGTCGGCCAGACCGAGCCGGCGCACCCTGATCGCCGGTGATCATGCGCCACAGGATCTCGCGTCTGACCAGCGGAGCCAGTACGGCCCGGTCGCGGGGCTCGTCGAGCAGGCGCAGCAGCCGGACGACCGCGTCCAGCAGCGCGGGCGGAGCGTGGCTGTCGGCGATTCCCCGACTGCGTGCCGCTGCCGGGGGGCGGGGTGTCTGCGGGGCGGGTTCGGCAGCAGCTGTTCCGGGACGGCGGAGGGTTCCAGGGCGGGTGGGAGGCCGGGGGCCGGCCGCTTGGGCTTCGTGGGCGGGGCGTGGCTGTCGGCGATTCCCCGGCGGCGTGCCGCTGCCGGGGGGCGGGGTGTCTGCGGGGCGGGTTCGGCAGCAGCTGTTCCGCGACGGCGGAGGTTCCAGGGCGGGTCCGAGGGCGAGGGCCGGCCGCTTGGGCTCGACCTGGAGGAAGCGCCCGGTGACGGGCAGGTCGACGGATGCGACCAGTACTGCCCGGGGCCGTGCTCTTAAGACCCGGTCGCCCAGCGCGAACGTTCGGCGCCTGGGCGACGATCGCGAGCACCGTGCCGGACACGGAGAGCGCCGGCGGGTCCCACCGGTCGACCTTCGGCACCAGGACGCCGTCGACGGCGGGGTCCCGTCGGGGCGGGCATGCCGGTCGCGCCGGCGGTTCCGGGAGGGCCCCCGCGTCAGCGCTGCCGGTCCGTCAACGCCTCCCGCTCCAGACTCAGTTCGCGGGCAAGAGCGTCGTCCACCCACTCCTGTGCCCGGGACCGGGGCACCGCGCCCGGGTACGACGTCAGCTGGACCGCCAGCCCGTCCAGCAGCGCGGTCAGCCGCAGTGCCGTGCCGGCCGGGTCCGCGCAGGCGAACTCACCGGCCGCGACGCCCTCGGCGATGACGTCCGCGATCGCCGCCTTCCACTGCTTGTCCAGCTCCCGGGTGACCTCCCGCAGGGCGGGCTCGCGCAGGGACACGGCCCAGCCCTCGATCCACAGCCGCCAGCCCTTGGCCTGCCCGGTCGGCGCGTACCAGCGCACCGCCGCCCGCAGCCGGCGCAGCGCGGTGGTCCGCCGGCCCAGCAGCTTGCGCAGGCGCGCGAGGTCGTCCTCGGCCGCGTACGTGAACGCGGCGGCGACCAGCTTCTCCTTCGTGGAGAAGTGGTACAGCACCAGCGCGTTGCTCACACCGAGGGCCGCGGCCACGTCGGCGATCCTGACCGCCGCCACGCCCCGCGCCTCGATCTGCCCGATGGCTGCCCGCAGCAGCTCCTCCCGCCGCTCGGCCACGCTCAACCGCACTCTCGCCACGCGGTCACCCTAGTCGTTGACCCCGATGCCGCCGAAGCCGTCGCGCGGCAGGCCCGTCACCGGTACCACCCGAACCGGTCCGCGATCACCGGCAACCGGTCGGTCACCAGGGCGTGCGCGGCCACGCGCGGGGTCGTCCCGTCGGCCGCCGCACGGTCCAGCATCCGGCCGACCAGGGCGCGCATCGAGCGCCGGATGTGCCCGAAGGCCCCGTCGGCGTCCGCGCCGATGTCGCCGAACAGGGTCCACCACCACCAGGCGTTCGTCGCGGAGTTGACCACCACGTCCGGCAGCACCGTCACCCCGCGCGCGGCGAGCAGTGTCTCGGCCTCGGGCACGACGGGCATGTTGGCGGCCTCGACGATCCAACGCGCCCGGATCCGCTCCTGGTTCGCACGGTCGACGGCGTACGACACGGCGGCCGGCACCAGTACCTCCGCCTCCGCGGACAGCCAGGCGTCGCCGGGCAGTTCGCGGTCGCCGGGGCGCAGCGCGCCGCGGTCCACGGTGCCGTAGCCGTCCCGCGCCGCCAGCAGCGCTTCGACGTCGAGCCCCGCCGGGTTGGCGATCGTGCCCTTGATGTCGGCGACGGCCACGACCGTCAGGCCCGCGCGCGCGAGGAAACGCGCCGTGGCCCCGCCCATGGTGCCGAGGCCCTGCACGGCGACCCGGGTGCCCGGATACGGCACCGCCGCCCGGTCCAGGGCCGTCAGCACCGACTCGGCGACCCCGCAGCCGCCCGCCAGTTCGTCCAGGCCGATGCCGTCCACCTCCACCGCGAAGGCGTCCGCGAGCCGCTTGCGGGCCGTCACCTCGTCGTCCAGCAGCGGATACACCGCCTGGATCGAGGAGACCAGGCCCGCCTCGGCCGCCGCGCGGTCCACCAGGTCCTGGGTGAGGCCGAGGTCTTCACCGGTGGTCCAGCAGCTCTCGATGTACGGCCGCATGGCGCGCAGATAGCGGACGAGGAGGCCGTACGCCTCCGGGTCCCGGGGATCGCAGTCGATGCCGCCCTTGGCGCCGCCGAGCGGGATGTAGCGGCCCTCGGGGCTGTAGTGCAGGGCCTCCTTCATCGTCATGCCGCGGGCGAGCCCCGCCACCTCCTCCAGCGTGCAGCCGGGCCGCATCCGCAGCCCGCCGCTCGCCACGCCCCGCACCAGCCGGTCCACGACCAGAAAGCCCTGGCGACCGGTGACGTGATCGGTCCAGACGAGCGAGAGCAGAGGGGCGGCCGGAGGGGTGGTCGTGGGGCCGGTCATGAGGGCTTCCTCGGGGTGAGGTGATCAACTGAACGGCGAGTCAGTATCCGGAGCCGGTCCCGGCCCTGTCAACGCGCTGAACCGATCATCAGTAGCGGGCGGACGCACCCCTCCGTGGCCTCGCTGCCGGTGGGGCCGACCATAATGGGGGACCTCACCCACTCCACCGGGAGGTACCGTGACCGGTCTGCGTTCCGCGAGCTCCGGGCTCCGCGCGCTGCGGCCCGCTGCGTTCGGAGCGGACCCGGGAGGTGAGCGCATGGCACGCATCCGCCGCTCGCCGCACTTCAAGGACGGCGTCTTCCAGAACCCCGGCGGCCCCGCCCGGACCCGGCCCGCCGGCTCCTCGCTGGACCTCGCGAAGGTGTTCCTGGACAAGGACACCCGGCCGCTGCGCGCCCCCAAGGGCACCGTCCCGGTGCATCCCACGACCTTCGCCGACCTGGCCAAGCCGCCCGCCACCGGACTGCGGCTGACCTGGACGGGCCACTCCAGCGTGCTGGCCGAGATCGACGGCCACCGGGTCCTGTTCGACCCGGTCTGGGGCGAGCGCTGTTCCCCGTTCCCCTTCGCCGGGCCCAAGCGGCTCCACCCGGTGCCGCTGCCGCTGGCCGCGCTCGGCCCGGTCGACGTCGTCGTCATCTCGCACGACCACTACGACCACCTGGACCTGCCCACCATCAAGGCGCTGGCGGGCACGGACACCCTGTTCGCCGTGCCGCTCGGCGTGGGCGCCCACCTCGAACACTGGGGCGTCTCCCCGGACCGGCTGCGCGAACTGGACTGGCACGAGTCCACCCGGGTCGGCGGCCTCACCCTCACCGCCACTCCGGCCCGCCACTTCTGCGGCCGGGGCCTGCGCAACACCCAGCACACCCTCTGGGCGTCCTGGGCCGTCGCCGGCGAGGAGCACCGGATCTACCACAGCGGCGACACCGGCTACTTCGACGGCTTCAGGGACATCGGCGCCGCGCACGGCCCGTTCGACGCCACCATGATCCAAATCGGCGCGTACAGCGAGTTCTGGCCCGACATCCACATGACCCCCGAGGAGGGCCTGCGCGCCCACCTCGACCTGCAGGGCGGCGCGCCGCACGGTGTTCTGCTGCCGATCCACTGGGGCACCTTCAACCTCGCGCCGCACCCCTGGGCCGAGCCGGGGGAGTGGACGAAGGAGGCCGCCGAGGAGGCCGGCCAGGCGGTGGCCCTGCCCCGGCCGGGCGAGCCCTTCGAACCCGCCGGCAAGCTGCCGGCGGAGGCGTGGTGGCGGAGCGTGTCGGGGGACGTGCGGCGCACCTGGCGCTCCGTGGGGGCGTTCGTCGCGGAGCCGCCCGTGCGCGACACCGGCGACTGAGCCGACCGAGCCGGGTGGCCCCGATTCCGCGGCTAAAACGTACGATTGTGAAGGAAATGTACGGCGTACGCGGAGTGCGGTCATGGCGGAGCGCAACGTACCGGAGAGGCGGCGGCGCCTGAGCCGCCCCATGGTGCTCGCCGCGGCCGTCGCCCTCGTGGACCGAGAAGGGCTGGCGGCCCTGACCATGCGCCGCCTGGCGGCGGACCTGGGCGTGGAGCCGATGGCGCTCTACCGGTACACGGACGGCAAGGAAGGGCTGCTCGACGGCCTGGTGGAGGCCTTCTTCGCCGAGGTCAACGAACGGCTGCGGACCTCGGTCGAGCAGGCTCGCGCCGACGCGGCCACCGAACCGCACTGGCGGACCGAACTGCGCCGCATCGCGCGGGCGTTCGCCGGCGTGGTGCACGCCCATCCCGAAGTGCTGCCCGTGGTGGCGGTCCGTCCGCTCGCCGTGCCCGTGGCCCGGCGACCCGAGCCCTGGCTCCAGCTCACCGAGCACATGTTCGCCGTCCTCGCCCGCGCCGGATTCGACGACCCCACCGCGCTGACGATCTACCGCACCTTCGTCTCCTGGACCCTCGGCTGTCTCCTCGTGGACAAACGCCAGGCCGTGGACAACCCCGCCGAGCCGGACCCCGTGCTGCGCCTCGGCCTGCACCGGCTGTCCGCCACGGACTATCCGCGGCTGCGCGCCCTGGTCCCGCACCTCGCCGACTACGACGACGAACGCGAACTGACGAACGGCCTCGACAGCCTGCTCGGCCGCATGCCCGAGGCGCCCCTTGACGCGTTCTACGGCCCCGGAGGACCCTGAGAATACGACGTACACATGGCATACAGCCGTGGACAGCCGTGAACCGCTCAGTCTTCGTCGCTCGCAGCCTGTGCTGTCGACCGGGCGCCGTCTCCGCGTGTCTCCCCTGCGGAAGAAGCCGTCATGTCCACCACCCCCCAGCCCATCCTGCGCGTGCGTGTCACCGCCCGGGATGCCGAAACCCTGCGGGCGCTCCTGCGCGACACCCACCCCGACGTCGGCGGGCTCGCTCGCCGCGCCGACGACGGGAGCTGCTCCATCGAGGCCTACGTGACCCCCGACCAGGCCGAGACGCTCCAGCGCGAGGGCGTGTCGGTCACCACGATCGAGGACGTCACCGCCAAGGGCCGGGGCCGCCAGGCCGGGGTCGGCCACGGCGACCGCTTCGCCCCCGCCGACGCGGGGCCCCACGGGCTGGCCGACAAGGTGTAGGGGCGGCGGTCCTGGCCGCGCGGGACAGATGCGGCTGTACGGCGTCGGCGGGCAGCCGCCCGACCTCCTGGACGGCGAGGCCCTCGCCGTAGACCGCGCCGTCGGCGAAGAACGCCGCCGCGTCGCCGACGGCCGGCGGTTCGAGGTCGTCCGACAGCTGAATGGTGACCTCGCTCCCGCCGAGCCGCTTCAGGGCGTCGGGCGCGTGCAGTACCTCGGCGACCCGGACCACGGCCGTGTGGTCGTCGGCCGGGACGCTCGCCACGCGCGAGTCGCCGAGCCGGACGACCGTGCCGAGAAAGCACAGCCTCCCCTCCGTGCTGGGGGAAACAGACGGGTTACGGGGTCGGTCGGGCCGCCGCCGTACACCTGCGCAGCACCCGCGCGCGTACATCTACGCGGCACCCGTACTACGTACACCCGTCTCCCGCCCCTACCCCGGTCAAGGCCAAAGCGAACACGTTGAGTGATGATCGGGTGCGTGCGCGGCAGCGCGACGGAACTCCGGGGCTTGGCCGCGGAGGCGGCGCCGGGGGTGTTCGCCACGCGCGTGTGCGCCGCGCGGCGAGGGACCGGCGGTGGGGGGCGATCAGCCGACTGTTCCGTTCCTGACCGCTTCTGACCAGGTCGGATCGCTCTTGACTTGGCTCGGTCCAGTATCGAGCAGCGGTCATCGGACTTTCGTACGACGCCTCATACCAGAGCGGGACCCTGCTCGGGTGACTTTGTCAACTGCCCACCGCACATGATGCTCAGGCAACTACTGTGAGTGTCCGTCGGGCGACGCGCGGCCGGGTGCACCGGTCCCGCCGGCCGGCAGCGATGACGCATGCCCGCATCCACGCATGCCGGCACCGCGCACCGCACGAGCACACAGGCCCGACGGACCAGTACCAGGACGCAGATGTCTCACCTCCGAGCACCGGCCGCCCGCGCCGATCGCCGCGAGGGCGGCCGGCACGGGCGACCGGTCGCCCGACCCGCTCCCGCACTGCCCGAAACACACATACGGCCACAGCTGATGCGGCTCGCCGTCCTGCCGCCCCTCGCGGTCGCGCTCAGCGCCACCGCCGCGGTGCTGTTCAGCATCCGCTCCACCGGCGCACGCACCGGCCCCCTCCTGTGGGCCGTGCTCGCCGGAGCGGTCGCCGTGGCCGTCGCCGGCATCCTGATCGCCGCCGTGGCCGCCGACCGTGCCGCCCGCTCCGTCGCCGACCGCGTCGACGCGCTGCGCCGCACCGCCGCGCGAGGCGAGGCCGACCTGCACGCCCTGGTCGACGCGCTGCGGCAGGGCGACACCCCGCCGCAGCGCGGCCCGCGCCGCCGGCCGCCCGCGGACGCCGACGACTTCGAGCTGCTCGCCGCCGACCTGGCGCGCGCGTACGACGGCGCCGTCACCGCCGTCGTACGGGCCGCCCAGCTCTCCAGCCAGACCGGCAGCCAGCAGAAGCTGGAGGTCTTCGTCAACCTCGCACGGCGGCTTCAGTCCCTGGTGCACCGCGAGATCTCGATCCTCGACGACCTGGAGAACGAGATCGAGGACCCCGATCTGCTCAAGGGGCTCTTCCACGTCGACCATCTGGCCACCCGCATCCGCCGGCACGCCGAGAACCTCGCCGTGCTCGGCGGCGCGGTCTCCCGGCGGCAGTGGAGCAACCCCGTCAGCATGACCGAGGTACTGCGCTCCGCCATCGCCGAGGTCGAGCAGTACTCCCGCGTCAGACTGGTGCCGCCCATCGACGGCGAACTGCGCGGCCACGCAGTCGCCGACGTCATCCACCTGCTCGCCGAACTCATCGAGAACGCCACGGTGTTCTCCGCCCCGCACACCCAGGTGCTGCTCCGCGCCAACCTCGTCACCTCGGGCCTCGCCGTGGAGGTCGAGGACCGCGGGCTGGGCATGCCCGTCGCCGAGCAGGAGCGGATGAACGCCGTGCTCGCCGACCCCGACCAGGTCAACGTCGCCAGCCTGCTGGCCGACGGCCGTATCGGGCTCTACGTCGTCTCCCAGCTGGCCCGCCGGCACAGCATCCACGTGCGGTTGCAGACCAACATCTACGGCGGGGTGCAGGCCGTCCTCGTCGTGCCGCAGGCCCTGCTCGGCAACGCGCCGGGCGTGCCGGGCGCGGGCGCCGGGACCGCCGTACCGCAGCCGCAGCGGCCGGGGGAGGCCGGGCCGTCGCAGTTGGCGGGGGCGGTGGCTCCAGTGCCCCCGCCCCCGCCCCCGCCAAGTGCCGGGAACGGTACTGGAGCGGGGAGTGTCGCCGAAGGCGGGCGCGGCTCCACGTCGGGCGGCGGGGACCGGGCCGGTGAGACGGCCGAGGCCGGGAGCGGCGGCGGGCAAGCCGCGGCCACCGGGCGGCGGCGGCACGCCCAGCGGGGATCGGGGCGGCGTGGGACCGAGAGCGGTGCGCGCGGGCGGCACGGAGGTGACCCGGCCCCCCTTCCCGTGCGCGGTGCCCAAGAGACACGGCCCACACCCGCGGAGGCCGTGCCCGGCATCAGTGCCGAGGACCGGGCGGCGGTGGAGGCGCACATGGGCGTCCTGCCCACCCCGCGCGTCCCGGTCCGCGGCACCATGGACAAGCCCCAACTGCCCCGCCGGCGCGCCCAGGAGCACATCGTGCCCCAGCTGCGCGGCGGCCCGCCGCCCCGCCAGGAGAGCGACACCGTCGCCGGCCACGACCCGGGTCTGATGGCCGCCTTCCAGCGCGGCATCGGACTCGCCGAGGCCCAGCAGAGCCTGGAGTCCGAGCATCAGGAGCGGGAGTTCCGGGCGCCGGGGTTCCAGGAGCCGGAGCCCCGGGGGCCTGAGTTCCGTGAACCGGGGTTCCAGGAGCCGGAGTACGAGAAGACGGCGTACGGGCACATGGGTTCGGCCCCCATGGATGCCGGGCCCATGGAAGGCACACACCTGCCGGCGTCCGCGCCGGGATCGGCCGAGCCGACGCGCGCACGTCCCGAGCACGGCGGTCCGGACCAGATGGGGACGCAGCACACGGGCCAGGAGACGGTGACTCCATCACCGTCGCGCCCGCACACGGGTCTGATGCACATGGGGCCGGACTACACGGGTGCGGACCACATGGGGGGCCCGGACCACCCAGCCCCGCGCTACACGGGTGCGGACCACATGGGCCCGGACCGCCCAGCCCCGCGCCACACGGGTGCGCACCACATGGGCCCGGACCACACGTCCACAGACCACACAGCCCAGCCCCTCACCACGCAGGGCCCCACCACCGCAGATCCCACCACCGCGCACCACCCGGCCCCGGACCCCCTGTCCCCGGCCCCCATACCCCAGCCGCACGCCCACGCGCCCGCAGTCGACGGCGTTCGCGGCACCGGCCGGACCGAGGGGAGCGCCCCGGCCGGATGACCGCCTCCGCCCCCGCACCCGTACGACGTACCCCCACCCCCACCCCCAGCGCTCCTGCTGATCTTCGTACCCCAAGGAGTCGATCCACCATGGCGAGCGATGCGCCGACCGTCCACGCATCCGACCTCGACTGGCTGCTGAGCGGCCTCGTGCAGCGCGTACCACACACCACCAGCGCGGTGCTCCTGTCCTGCGACGGACTCGTGAAGTCCGTGCACGGCCTGGACGCCGACAGCGCCGACCACATGGCGGCCCTGGCCTCCGGCCTGTACTCCCTCGGCCGCAGCGCGGGCGTCCGGTTCGGCGACGGCGGGGACGTCCGCCAGGTCGTCGTCGAACTCGACGCCACCCTGCTGTTCGTCACCACCGCCGGCTCCGGCACCTGTCTCGCCGTGCTGGCGGGCCGCGAGGCGGACGCCGCGGTGCTCGGCTACGAGATGGCGATGCTGGTCAAGAGCGTCCGCCCCTACCTGGTCACCGCGCCCCGGCAGCACGCCGTCGAATCCACGGCGACGAGGCCCTGAGCGTGGCCGCAGCCGGCGACGGGCCCTGGCTGGACGACGCGGCCGGACGGCTCGTGCGGCCCTTCACGGTCAGCAACGGCCGCACCGAACCCAGCATCGCCCTCGACCTGATGTCGCAGGTGATGACCACCGGCGTCACCCCGCTCGGCTACCTCGGCCCCGAGCACGCGCAGGCGCTCGACCTGTGCCGCGCGCCCGTCTCGGTCGCCGAGGTCGCCGCCCAGCTGAAACTGCCCGCCGTGGTCACCAAGGTGCTGCTCTCGGACCTGGTCGACTGCGGCGCGCTGACCACCAAGCCGCCCGTGTACCACCACACTCCCACTGACCGGTCTCTGCTGGAGGCAGTGCTCGATGGACTACGACGACAGCTCTGACCCGTTCCCGACCGCGCTGAAGATCCTGGTGGCGGGCGGGTTCGGCGTCGGCAAGACCACCTTCGTGGGCGCGGTCAGCGAGATCGCGCCGCTCAGCACGGAGGAGCTGCTCACCACGGTCAGTGTCGGCACGGACAGTCTCGACGGCGTCGAGAACAAGATGGAGACCACGGTCGCCATGGACTTCGGCCGGATCACCCTCGATCCGCACCATGTGCTGTACCTGTTCGGCACGCCGGGGCAGGAGCGGTTCTGGTTCATGTGGGACGAGCTGTCCGAGGGCGCGCTCGGCGCGGTCATCCTCGCCGACACCCGGCGCCTGCAGGACTGCTTCGCCGCCGTGGACTTCTTCGAGGAACGCGGGCTGGCGTTCATCGTCGCCCTCAACGAGTTCGACGGCGGGCACCGCTACGACCCCGAGGAGGTGCGGGCCGCCATCGACCTCGACCCGGAGATCCCGGTGGTCCGGTGCGACGCCCGGATCTCCAGCTCAGGCGTTCAGACCCTGCTCGTCCTCGTCCGCCATCTCCTCGCCCACGCCCCGGCGACCGCGCCCAGCCACGGCGCCCACATGTGATCCCGCCCTACCGCCTACGGAGCCCCTGTATGAGGTACGCCCACAGCGACGGAGCCCGGCCATGAGCTACGAGCCGCCCCGGCCGGTCCGGGGTCTGCTGCTCACCCCCGAGGACAAGGAAGCCCCCGCCCGCGTCCACCGGTTGCGCCGGCTGGGCCTGGCGGACCGGCCCGACCCCGCGCTCGACGCCTTCGCCGCCCATCTGGCGCAGCTCACCGGCGCGATCTACGCCATGGTCAACTTCATCGGCGAGGACCACCAGTTCTTCGCGGGCCTGAGCGCCCCGGCCACCTCCCCGGTCGTGCGGGACGACGGCACCAGGGCCGAGATCGGCCGGATGCTGCCACGCGACCATGGTTTCTGCCCCCATGTGGTGGTCCGCCATAAGGCGCTCGTCCTGGAGGACGTCCGCGACTATCCACGGTTCGCGTGCAATCCGGTCGTCGACGGGTACGGCATCCGCTCCTACCTCGGCGCCCCGCTCATCGACAGCTCCGGCATGGCGCTCGGCACCGTGTGCGCGGCCGACACAGCGCCCCGCGCCTGGGGCAGGCCCGGCCTGGAGACCATCAAGGCGCTCGCCGCCGATCTCGTCGTACGCCTCGAACGGAGTACGGAGGACGGTCTGCCTCTCTGACCCGAAGGACACCGCTTCGGCGCGGTGTGACGGGCGTTTTCGAGAGGCGTGTAGGAAAGCTGAGGCGCCGGTTAAGAAAAGCTCGATGGACCCCGGCCCCCGCATACGGCAGATTGCACGGTGATTCCACCCCTCTGACCCGGTGCGTGCTGCTTCGGCCTGCCCGCGGGCCGGGCCTCACCCACAGGAGCCGTAGCGTTGAAGGCGCTGGTCAAGGAGAAGGCGGAGCCGGGACTCTGGCTGACGGACGTCCCGGAGCCCGCCATCGGCCCCGGTGACGTCCTGATCAAGGTCATGCGGACCGGTATCTGCGGCACCGACCTGCACATCCGGTCCTGGGACGGCTGGGCCCGGCAGACGATCCGCACGCCGCTCGTGCTCGGCCACGAGTTCGTCGGACAGGTCGTCGAGACCGGGCGCGACGTGACCGACATCCGCATCGGCGACCGGGTCAGCGGAGAGGGCCACCTGGTGTGCGGCAAGTGCCGCAACTGCCTGGCCGGCCGCCGCCACCTGTGCCGCGCCACCGTCGGCCTCGGTGTCGGGCGCGACGGCGCGTTCGCCGAGTACGTCGCCCTGCCCGCGTCCAACGTCTGGGTGCACCGCGTCCCCGTCGACCTCGACGTCGCCGCGATCTTCGACCCGTTCGGCAACGCCGTGCACACCGCGCTCTCCTTCCCGCTGGTCGGCGAGGACGTGCTGATCACCGGCGCGGGCCCGATCGGCCTGATGGCCGCCGCCGTGGCGCGGCACGCGGGCGCCCGCAACGTCGTCGTCACCGACGTCAGCGAGGAGCGCCTGGAGATCGCCCGCAAGATAGGGGTGAGCCTCGCCCTGAACGTCGCCGAGTCCACCATCGCCGACGGACAGCGCGAACTCGGGCTGCGCGAGGGCTTCGACATCGGCCTGGAGATGTCCGGCCGGCCCGAGGCCATGCGCGACATGATCGCCAACATGACGCACGGCGGCCGGATCGCCATGCTCGGCCTGCCCGCCCAGGAGTTCCCGGTGGACTGGGCCCGGATCGTCACCTCGATGATCACCATCAAGGGCATCTACGGCCGCGAGATGTTCGAGACCTGGTACGCGATGTCCGTGCTCCTGGAGGGCGGCCTGGACCTCGCCCCCGTGATCACCGGCCGGTACGACTACCGCGACTTCGAGGCGGCCTTCGCCGACGCCGCGAGCGGCAAGGGCGGCAAGGTCATCCTGGACTGGACCGCGTAACCCCCTTCACCCGCAAGCACCTTCAGGTATTCAGGAGCACCCTCATGTTCGACACCGTCCGCGACGACCTGCGCGCCACCCTCGACGAGATCCGCGCCGCCGGCCTGCACAAGCCCGAGCGGGTCATCGGCACCCCGCAGTCCGCGACCGTGAACGTCACCGCCGGCGGCCGTCCCGGTGAGGTCCTCAACTTCTGCGCCAACAACTACCTCGGCCTCGCCGACCACCCCGACGTGATCGCCGCCGCCCACGCCGCGCTGGACCGCTGGGGCTACGGCATGGCCTCCGTCCGCTTCATCTGCGGCACCCAGGAGGTGCACAAGGAGCTGGAGGCCCGGCTGTCGGCGTTCCTCGGCCAGGAGGACACGATCCTGTACTCCTCCTGCTTCGACGCCAACGGCGGTGTCTTCGAGACCCTGCTCGGCGAGGAGGACGCGGTGATCTCCGACGCCCTCAACCACGCCTCCATCATCGACGGCATCCGCCTGTCCAAGGCCCGCCGCTTCCGCTACGCCAACCGCGACCTCGCGGACCTGGAGGCCAAGCTGAAGGAGGCGTCCGACGCCCGGCGCCGCCTGATCGTCACCGACGGCGTGTTCTCCATGGACGGCTACGTCGCCCCCCTCGCGGAGATCTGCGACCTCGCCGACCGCTACGACGCGATGGTCATGGTCGACGACTCGCACGCCGTCGGCTTCGTCGGCCCGACCGGCCGCGGCACCCCCGAGCTGCACGGCGTCATGGACCGCGTCGACATCATCACCGGCACCCTCGGCAAGGCCCTCGGCGGCGCCTCCGGCGGTTACGTCGCCGCCCGCGCCGAGATCGTCGCCCTGCTGCGCCAGCGCTCCCGCCCCTACCTGTTCTCCAACACGCTCGCCCCGGTGATCGCCGCCGCCTCCCTGAAGGTCCTCGACCTGCTGGAGTCCGCCGACGACCTGCGGGTGCGGCTCGCCGAGAACACCAAGCTGTTCCGCAGCCGGATGACCGAGGCGGGCTTCGACATCCTCCCCGGCGACCACGCCATCGCCCCCGTCATGATCGGTGACGCGGCCGAGGCGGCCCGCATGGCCGAACTGCTGCTGGAGCGGGGGGTCTACGTGATCGGCTTCTCCTACCCGGTCGTCCCGCAGGGCCAGGCCCGCATCCGCGTCCAGCTGTCCGCGGCGCACTCCACGGACGACGTCGACCGCGCGGTCGACGCGTTCATCGCGGCGCGCGCCGAGCTGGCGGCCTGACCAGGGCGGACGCCCTGGGATAATGGGGGCATGATCGAGGCGCGGCGGCTCCACATCCTCCGTGCGGTGGCCGACCACCGCACGGTCACCGCGGCGGCCGCCGCGCTCTACCTCACCCCCTCCGCCGTCTCCCAGCAGTTGACGGCCCTGGAGCAGGAGACCGGCCACCGCCTGGTCGAGCGCGGCGCCAAGGGCGTACGGCTCACCCCGGCCGGCGAGATCCTGCTCAGCCACACCAACGCGGTCCTCGCCCAACTGGAGCGCGCCGAGGCCGAGCTGGCCGCCTACGGCTCGGGCGAGGCCGGCACGGTCACCGTTGCGGCCTTCGCGACCGGCATCGCGCAGGTCGTGGCCCCGGCCGTGGCCCGCCTCGCCCACCACACGCCCGGCATAAAGATCCGTGTGCAGGACGCGGAGGGCGACGCCAGCCTGCCCATGGTCCTGGACCGGCAGGTCGACGTCGCGGTCGCCGTCGAGTACCGGGGCGCGCCGCCCGCCGACGACCCCCGCCTGACCCACGTCCCGCTCTACGCCGAGCCGTTCGACGCCGTCGTACCCCTCGGGCACCGCCTGGCGGACGCCCCCGAGGTCCCGCTCGCCGAACTGGCCAAGGACCCCTGGATCGGGCCGTACCCCGGCAACCCCTGCCACGACGTGGTGGTCCTCGCCTGCGAGAGCGCCGGCTTCCAGCCCCGCCTGGAACACTCCTCCGACGACTTCCGGGCCGTCGTGGCGCTCGCCTCGGCCGACGCGGGCGTGGCCCTCGTACCGCGCTCCGCGCTGCGCGGCATGGACCTCACCGGCGTGGTCGTCCGCCCCGTCGACGGTGTCGCCCCGACTCGCCGGGTCTTCGCCGCCGTCCGCCGGGGCTCCGAGGGACACCCGCTGATCCGCCCGGTGCTGGAGGCACTCGGCGAGGCGGCGCAGGCGTGAGGCTTCCGCAACACCGTCGTCTCATATCAGGGATAGCGTCCCGGATATGAGAGACGAGGACGCTGTCGATCTCCTCATCGGCGCCCGGCTCGCCGAACTGCGCGCCCAGCACGGCTTCTCCCTCGGCGAGCTGGCGGAGCGCAGCGGAGTCAGCCGGTCCACCCTGTCCCGCGCCGAACGCGCGGAGACCAGCCCCACCGCCGCCCTCCTGAACCGGCTCTGCCACGTCTACGGCCGCACCATGTCCCAGCTGCTCAGCGAGGTCGAGGCGGCGCCGGACCCGCTGGTACGGGCCGCCGACCAGCAGGTGTGGGAGGACCGCGCCTCCGGCTTCGTCCGCCGGTCCGTGTCCCCGCCGCACACCGGACTGCGCGGCGAACTGGTCGAGGGCCGGCTCACCCCCGGCGCGGACATCGCCTACGACCGCCCGCCCGTGCCCGGCCTGGAACAGCACCTCTGGCTGCTGGAGGGAGCCCTGGAGGTGACCGTCGGGGACCAGGTCCACCGACTCGACGCGGGGGACTGTCTGCGGATGCGGGTGACCGGCGCGACCCGCTTCCGCTGCGCCGGTCCCGGCGAGGCGCGGTACGCGCTGGCGGTGGTACGGCCATGAGGCCTCGCCGGGGTACGGCGATGAAGGTGGAGCGCTGGGACGGCGCCCACGTACGCGACCGGGCCGACGACTTGGCGGCGCTGCTCACCGACACCGTGGCCTCGGGCGCCTCCGTCGGCTTCCTCGCGCCGCTCGGCCACGCGGAAGCGGTCGCCTGGTGGCGGGAGCGGGCGGACGCCACGGCGGAGGGCCGGCTCGCCGTCTGGGCGGCCGTGGACCCCACGGACCGGGTGACCGGCACGGTCGGCCTGGCCTTCCCCGACAAGCCGAACAGCCGGCACCGCGCCGAGCTGGTCAAGCTGATGGTGCACCGCTCCGCTCGCGGACAGGGCCTCGGCCGACGGCTCCTCACCACGGCCGAACAGGCCGCCGCGGCCGACGGCCGCACCCTGCTCCACCTCGACACCGAGACCGGCAGCCCCGCCGAGCACCTGTACCGCTCGGCCGGCTGGACCAGGGCCGGGACCATCCCCGACTACGCGGCGAGCCCGGCGGGCCTTCTGCGGCCTACGACGCTGTACTACAAGCGGCTCGGAGGATGACGGCCGGCGGGTGACGGCTCAGAGTATGACGGCCGGGAGGATGACGGCCGGGAGGATGACGGCCGGGAGGGGTGACTGTCAGTGGCAGGAGCTACCGTGCGTGGCATGCCGGATGCACACGACGTACGCCGAATCGCCCTGTCCCTGCCGGACACCACGGAGAAGATCGCCTGGAGCATGCCCACCTTCCGGGTCGCCGGGAAGATGTTCGCGACCCTCCCCGAGGAAGAGACGTCCATCGCCGTGCGCTGCCCCAAGGAGGAGCGCGACGAACTGGTGCTCGCCGAGCCGGAGAAGTTCTGGATCGCCGACCACGAGGCCCAGTTCGCCTGGGTGAGAGCGAGACTCGCCGCCCTGGAGGACGAGGACGAGCTGCGGGACATCCTGGCCGACTCCTGGCGCCAGGCCGCTCCGCCCCGACTCCTCGACGCCCACCCGGAGTTGGGGCTTCCGGCCGGGGGCTGAAAAGCCCGGCGGGCGCGGCCGGGGGGTGGCATGATCCCGCCTCGGTGGGCAGGGAGAGCCCACAGCACGGACGGGAAGCGGTACGGACGGGAAACGGCGGGGAAGGGCCGGGCCGGGGAGGGGAGCGCTCGGAAATGACCGGAACGGACGCGCGGCGGGATGCCGCCGCCCAGGGTGTGCGGACGGCCGCGGCCGGTGCCCCGACGGTCTGGTCACGGGACTTCGGGCTCTTCTTCGTGGCCCGGGCCGTCGCCCGCCTCGGTGACACCATGCTGCCCGTCGCTCTCGCCGCCGGCCTGCTGGAACACGGGTACGGCGCCGGCGCGGTCGGCCTCGCCATGGCCTCCACCGCCGCCGCGTTCGCCGGACTGGTCGTCTTCGGCGGGGTCGTCGCCGACCGGTTCAGCACCCGCAGGCTGATGATCGGCGCCGACCTCGTCCGGCTCGTCACCCAGTCCCTCGCGGCGGCCCTGTTCTTCACCGGACACGTGGTGCTGTGGCAGATCTGCGCCATCGGCGTCGTCAACGGCGTGGCCGGCGCGGTCTTCCAGCCCGGCGTGGCCAGCACCGTGCCCCGCCTCGCCCCCGACATCCAGGGCGCGAACGGCGCCATCCGCATCGCCGAGTCCGCCGCCCAGCTCGCCGGTCCGGCCGTCGCCGGCGTCCTGGTGGGCCTCGCCTCGCCCGGCGGGGTCTTCGCCGCGCACGCCGCCACCTACGCGCTCAGCGCCCTGTGCCTGCTGCTCCTCCGACTGCGCCCGCTCCCCGTCGCCGCCCGCCCCGCCACCGGCTCCGCCCTGCGCGCCTTCCGTGCCGATCTCGTCGACGGCTGGCGGGAGTTCCGCTCCCGCGCCTGGCTGTGGGGCGTGATCGCCGTCTGGTGCCTCTACATGATCGCCGTATGGGGCCCGACCGTGCCCCTCGTGGCCACCGAGGTCGTCCGGAACCACGGCCCCGGCGCCTACGGCCTGGTCAACTCGGCCCTCGGCGCGGGCACGGTGGTCGGCGGACTGCTCGCCCTGCGGGTGCGCCCCCGCCGCATGCTCCGCGCGGGCGCGTTCTCCCTCTTCACCTTCTTCGGCTTCCCGGCGACCGTCGGGGCGGGCCTCGGCGTACCGGCCATGGCGGCCGGGGCCGCGGTCGCCGGCGCCGGGATGTCGTTCTGGGGCGTGATGTGGGCGACCACCGTGCAGACCCAGGTCCCGGCCGACGTCCTCAACCGCATCCACGCCTACGACGTGGCCGGCTCCCTCGCCATGATGCCGGTCGGCCAGGCCCTCGCCGGCCCGGCGGCCGCATCCCTGGGCGCCGGTCACGTCCTGCTGGCCGCGTCGGCGGTGAGCCTGGCGGTGGCGGCCGTCCTGCTGGCGATCCCCCCGGTACGCGACTTGGCCCGAGCCGACGCGACGGCATCCGCCGCGCCATGAGGGCGAGAACCGGATGCCACCTGGTCCTCGCCGACGCGACCGTCATCCACGGAGCCTCGGATGTGTGGGGTGGGCCTGCTGGGGTGCGATGCGACGCCGCCGCGTCGGCCGTGCTCCGGGCAGGCGGGCCGGGGGTGACCTGGTCCATGCCGATGGGGCGGCCTCTGCCGGTCCCAGAGCGCGGGGGCCTGAGTGCGGGGGTCGGTGCGATCTGGTCCCCGCCGACGCGACCGCACCTGCCGCACCTTGAGTACGTGGGCTCATCCGCGACCCGGTCCAGGCCTACACGACCACCGCCGCACCAGGGCCGTGAGCACCCGGGCGCGCCGTGGTCCGGCCGGCGGGACCGCCTCCGCCGAGCCTGGGTGCGAGGCTTCACCCGCCACCTGGTCCGTGGGGTCCGGCGTGGCCCACTCCGCCGCACCCCGGGCGCAAGCGTTCACCCGCGTCCCGCCGGCACGCGCCCCGCATCCATGAAGTGCCCGATCCGTTCCCGCAAGGTCGCCGCGTCCAGGCCGTGTGCGGCCACATGGTCCTCGATCGTGCCGTAGCGGCGCAGTTCGCGGCGGGTGACACCGCAGCCGAGCACCCGGTGCGGGACATCGGTCAGTGCCTCGCTCACCGCGGCCGTCGACGTCCCGGCCAGGTACGGCTCGACCAGCACGACGTCCGTGCCCGCCGCCTGCGTCGCCCGGCGCAGCCCGGCCGCGTCGAACGGTCGTACGGTCGTCGCGTACAGCACGGTCACGTCCAGGCCCTCCGTCGCGGCCAGGACCGCGTCCAGCATCGGGCCCACGGCGATCACCACGCCCGAGCGGCCCTCGCGGACCGTGACGAAGTGCCGGCCGTCGATGACCCGGCCCTGCCGGTTGGACTGCACGGACAGCCGCACGTACACCCGGTCGTCGCCCGCCGCGACCGCGTGGTGCAGCAGTGTCTCGGCCTCGTCCGGGTGCCCGGGCACATGTACGGTCCAGCCGTCCAGCGTGTCGAGGAGGGCCACGTCGCCGGGGGCCATGTGGGTGAAGCCGCCGGCCGGCCAGTCGAAGGAGGCGGCGGCACTCACCAGCACCGCGCCCGTGTCCTGATGCCCCAGATCCAGCTTGACCTGCTCGAACGGCCGCTCCACGAGGAAGCTGGCGAAGGTGTGCACGATCGGCCGCAGCCCGGTGAGCGCCAGCCCCGCCGCCGCGCCGACCAGCAGTTGTTCGCGGATACCGACGTTGATCACGCGGTCGGGGTGCCGGCGCTCGGCCTCGCGGAACCCGTCCCGGCCGATCTCGGCGAGGACGACCGCGACCCGTGGGTCCTCGTCCAGCAGCCGGGAGACGACAGGGGCGAAACGGTCACGCATGGTGTCCATCGAAAAGACCCTTTCCGGGAAGTCAGGCGTTCTTCGGCTCGACGCGGGCCACGACGACATGCGGCCGGCCGGGATGCGGCGCGGTGAACGCGGCGTACAGCGCCTCGTGGTCGCGTCCGTCGACGATCGCCGCGGACCAGCCCGCGGCCTCGAACCGGGCGGCGATCCCGCCGGGCAGCGCGTGGCTGGCGGAGGAGTTGTCGATCACGACGGTGTGCAGCCGGTCCAGTCCGGCGGGCCCGGCGAAGGCGATCGCCTCGTGGTTGCTGCCCTCGTCCAGCTCGGCGTCCCCGATGAGCACCCAGACCGCCGGATCGGGCCGGCCCTGCGCCCGCAGGCCCAGCGCGGTGCCCACGGCGATCGGCAGCCCGTGCCCGAGCGATCCGCTGCCGATCTCGGCCCCCGGGACCAGCACACGGTCCGGGTGGTGCCCGAGCGGGGAGTCGTAGGACCCGAAGCCCGGCAGCCACTCGACGGGCAGGAACCCCTTCGCGGCCAGCACGGCGTAGTAGGCCATGGGCCCGTGTCCCTTGCTCAGCAGGAAGCGGTCCCGGGCCGGGTCGTCCCGCCGCTCCGGAGTGACCCGGAGCACCCGGTCGTAGAGCACCCACAGCACGTCGAGGGTGGAGGTGGCCGCCGGTCCGTGCTTCTCGTCGCCGGTCATCAGCCCCATCAGCCGGGGCAGGTCGTCGTAGCCGTACGTACGGCTCTGGTCCGTTGCGATGGTCATGTCGATGATCGTGCAACCTCAATCAAACTTGAGGTCAACAGGGAAAGGGGCGCGCGACCACCGAGCCGAGTGCGGTATTGTTTCCCTGCGCGTTCGGCCGGGGAAATCCCAGGTCAAACGGCACCGGGACGTGGCGCAGCTTGGTAGCGCACTTGACTGGGGGTCAAGGGGTCGCAGGTTCAAATCCTGTCGTCCCGACTCGTAGGAGTCGTCAGGACAGAGGCCGTCTGCTCAGAGATGAGGAGGCGGCCTTGTTCGTGTCCCCGTTTCTGTCCCCGCCTGTCCGGTCGTCCACCCGGACGACCGGACGGGCGGCGTCGGCCGCACGGTCAGAAGGTCAGTCCCACATGGGCCAGCGCCTGCTTCAGCAGGACCCCGTGGCCGCCCGGCATCTCGTTCTGCACCGCCGGGGAGGCGGCCTCCTGGGGGCTGAACCAGACGAGGTCCAGCGCGTCCTGGCGGGGCCGGCAGTCGCCGGTCACCGGCACGATGTAGGCCAGGGACACCGCGTGCTGGCGCGGGTCGTGGTACGGCGTGATGCCCGCGGTCGGGAAGTACTCCGCGACCGTGAACGGCTGGAGGGAGGCCGGGACCCGTGGCAGGGCGACCGGGCCGAGGTCCTTCTCCAGGTGGCGCAGCAGGGCGTCGCGGACCCGCTCGTGGTGCAGCACCCGGCCGGAGACCAGGGTCCGGCTGACCGTGCCGTCCGGGCCGATGCGCAGCAGCAGTCCGATGCTGGTGACTTCACCGCTGTCGTCCACGCGCACGGGCACGGCCTCGACGTACAGGATCGGCATCCGGGCCCTGGCCATCTCCAGCTCGTCCGTGGTCAGCCAGCCAGGCGTGGTTTCGGTCATGTCAGACATTGCTTGATCATACTTTCCGGGTGGGGCGCCCGCTGGAATCGCGGGCCGGTTCGGATACGGGCGGTCCGTACAGTCGGCGGGCGTTGTCGCGGCCCGTCCAGGCCGCGATCCGCAGGGCGTCGGCAAGACTGAACTCGTCGGCGTCCACGCGCTGTTGCAGCAGATCGGCGAGGCCCTGCCGGAAGCACAGGGCACCCAGGTGGTGGAACTCGGCCACACCATAGGCGTCGGAGCTGTACAGCAGTTTGCGGAACGGGGTGATCTCCAGAGCCTCCTCCAGTACCGCCCGGCAGCGGGCCGGGCCGGTGTAGTGCAGGGCGAGACCGACGTCCAGGTACACCTGCTCGAACACCGCGGCCAGATAGGCGGCCTGGCGGTGGTACGGCCAGCAGTGCAGCAGCAGCACCGGGATCGTGCCGGCGGTCCGGTGCAGCCAGTCGGTGAGCAGGGCGGGGTCCGCGCGGTGCAGCCGTACGTCCGCGTCGCCGAAGCCGGTGTGCAGTTGCAGCGGCAGCCCCAGCTCGACGGCGGTCCACAGCAGGTGCCGGACCAGGACCGGGTCGGTGAGGCGTCCGCCCCGCGCCAGCCAGTGCCGGGCGGCCTCCGTCACCTCGGCCTCGGCCGGGCGCGCCGGGTCCAGGGCGAATCCCGTGCGGTAGGCCGCGACCGACTTCACCGCCACCACGCCCGGCCGCCGTACGGCCTCCTCGGCGGCGGCGCGGAACACGGCCGCGTACTCGCCCGCCTCCACGCCCCGCGCCGCCACCGACTCGGCGATCCGCTCCAGCCGTACGACCTCGCAGGCGGCGGCGCCGGCGGCCGCCGCCAGCTCGGCGGGGGTGGTGACCGGGTGCGGGGCGTAGCCGGTGTCCACGCAGAACACCCCGGCTCCGGAAGCCGTCAGGAAGCGCCGGTTGACCTCCCGCCAGCCGAGCTGGGCGCGCCGGGCCACGTAGTCGGCGGGCGGCGCGTGCCGGGGGAGGTCCAGCAGGGGGGCGCAGTGGCGGCGGACGGCCAGGCCGACGGGGCTGTCGAAGGGCGAGACGTCCGGCCAGGCCGCGCCCTCGGTGATCAGGGACGCGAACTCCGTGCCGCTCAGGTCGGCCGTGACCGCGCCGTGGCAGTGGTGGTCGACGAGCGGCAGCGCGGCGAGGGCCTCGTGGACCGGTCCGGGTGCGGCCATGGTCAGTACGTCCAGCGGTAGGCCGCCGCGACCTGGTCGGGGCCGAGTCCGTCGACGGCCGCCGCCTCGCCGAGTCGTACGGCGATCACCGCGTCCGCGAGGACCGGGCCCAGCGCGGCCCGCGGCACCGGGTCCGCGCGGAACTCCTCGACCGCTTCCGGCAGCGACCGCGGCAGCCGCCGCACGCCCAGGGCCGCCGCCTCGTCGGGGCCGTGGCGGGCCGGGTCGCCGGTGATCTCGTCGGGCAGCGTGCGGGCCGCCGTGAGGCCGTCGAGTCCGGCGGCGATCACACAGCCGAGGGCCAGATACGGGTTGGCGGCCAGGTCGACCGGTTTGACCTCCATGTTGGCGTCCTGCTCCTGGCGGCCCGCCGTGCCCGTGATCATCCGCAGGGCGGCCTCCCGGGTCTCGCGGCCCCAGGCGGTGAAGACCCCGGCCCACTGGGAGGGCTTCAGCCGCAGATAGCTGGCCGGGCTGGGGGCGGTGACCGCCGTCAGGGCCGGGAGGTGGGCGAGGACCCCGGCCGCGAAGGACTCCGCCTCGGCCGTCATGCCGTACCGGCGCTCGCCGCCGGCGTGCAGGTTCACGCCGTCGCGCCAGCAGGACAGGTGCAGATGGCCGCCGTTGCCGACGCCCTCGGCGGTCACCGCGGGCGCGAACGACACCCGCAGGCCGTGCCGCTGGGCCACCGCCCGGATCGTCTGGCGGACCAGGACGCTGAGGTCGGCCGCCGCCACCGGATCCCGGGCGCCCACCGAGATCTCGAACTGTCCGGGCGCGTACTCGGGGTGCAGCTGGTCGACGTCCACGCCCTGCGCGGCGCACGCGGCCAGCAGATCGGCGGTGTAGTCGCTCAGCCCGACCTGACGGATCGCGCCGTACGCCGGGCCGGAGACGGCCGGTACGAACTCCCCGGCGGGCGCCGAACCCAGCCCCACGGACCACTCGATCTCGATCGCCGCCTTGAAGACGAGGCCGTGCCGTTCGGCGGCGTCGGTGACGGTCCGGCGCAGAAAGGTCCGGGCGCAGCCGGGATGCCGGGCGCCCTCCTGGGTGATCCGGTCCACCGGCGCCCACGCCCAGCCGGGCTGCCCGGCCAGCGCCACCAGCCGGTCCAGGTCCGGGTAGAGCCTGAGGTCGCCGTCCGGGGAGCCGAGCACGTCGGTGGTGACGATGGAGTCGTGGGCGAGGAAGGTGTCGAACACCGGGGACATGCCGACGCCCCAGGACACCGCCGCCTCCAGCCGCCCGGTGGGGATCGTCTTCACCCGGCCGACGCCCGCGGTGTCCACGTACGCCAGCACGATGCCGCGCACGCCCCGCGCGGCCAGGTCGGCGGTGAGGCCGGCGACCCGGCGCAGGTCCCCGGGACGGCCGCCGGGCACGGGGTCGGCGAAAGTCGTCATGCGTCCTCCTCGGCGGGCACGGCCCCGGCGCGGCCGGGGTCAGGGTTTCACGGCCACCGCGCCGAACTGCGGCACCGGGGCGGCGGACGCCGATTCGGCGCGCCACTGCGAGCACGGCACCAGGCCGGGCTCCACCAGGTCCAGACCCTCCAGGAACCCGCCGATCTCGGCGCGTCCGCGGGCGGTGATCGGCGGGGTGGCGTGGGCGTTCCAGAACTCCATGGCCGCCACGTTGCCCGCGCCGCCCACGTCACGGTCGTCCGTCGGATGGGTGAGGACCAGATGACTGCCGGGGGGCACCGCCGCCATCAGCCGGCGCACGATGTCCCTGGCCTCGCCGGTGTCCAGCACGAAGTTGAGGATGCCCAGCATCAGCACCGCGACCGGCCGGGTCAGGTCCAGGGTCTCGGCGGCCCGCCGCACGATGCCGTCCGGGTCGTGCGCGTCGGCGTCGATGTAGTCCGTGACGCCCTCGGGGGAGCTGGTGAGCAGCGAGCGGGCGTGCACGAGCACGATCGGGTCGTTGTCGACGTACACGATCCGGGACTCGGGGGCGATCCGCTGCGCGATCTCGTGCGTGTTGTCGGAGGTCGGCAGGCCGGTGCCGATGTCCAGGAACTGCCGTGTCCCGCGCTCGGCGGTCAGGAAGCGCACCGCCCGCCCCAGGAACTCCCGGTCAGCGCGCGCCACCGCCCGGATCACCGGGAACATCCCGGCGATGCGCTCGCCGACCCGCTGGTCGACCTCGTAGTGGTCCTTGCCGCCGATCCAGTAGTTCCAGACCCGGGCGTTGTGCGCCACGGTGGTGTCCAGCCGTGCCGATCCGGCCCCCGGGGAGTCGACCTCGCTCACCTGTCCGCCCTTCTCACGTGCGGTTCTCCGCCGTCATTGTGCCCCCCGGTGATCGCGCTGTCCCGGGAAACGGCCATGGTGGGCGGTTCCGGGCAGCCGCGCGCCCCGCCGCCCCGGGCGGTTCCGGGTCCGCGCGGCGCATGAGGAACACTGGACCGGTATCCCCGCCCCCGACCGGAAGAAGGACATGCCCGCCACGCCCACGCCCCTCCTCGACGTCTCCGGCCTGCCCGCCGGCCCCGCCGACATCCGGCTGATCGTCACCGACATGGACGGCACGCTGCTGGACGACGCGCAGCGGATTCCCGACGGGCTGTGGCCGATGCTCGCCGAACTGCGCCGCCGCGGGGTGCTCTTCAGCCCGGCGAGCGGACGCCAGTACGCCACCCTGTTCCGGCAGTTCGAGGAGGTCGCCGAGGGCATGGTGTTCATCGCGGAGAACGGCACGTACGTGGTCCGCGACGGCGTGGAGCTGAGTTCCGACCCGCTGGACCGGTCCGTCGCCGCAGGTGTCGCCCGGACGGCACGGCGGCTGGTCGCGGACGGCGCGGACGTCGGCGCGGTCGTCTGCGGCAAGCGGGCGGCGTACGTCGAGCGGACCGACGAGGCGTTCCTGGCGGAGGTGCGCAAGTACTACGTGGAGCACCGGATCGTGGAGGACGTCACCGCCGTGGACGACCAGGCGATCAAGGTCGCGCTGTTCGACTTCGGCTCCGCCGAGCACACCACCGCCCCGGCCCTCGCGGAGTTCGCCGCCACCCACCAGGTCGTCGTCTCCGGCGAGCACTGGGTGGACGTGATGAACCGCACCGCCGACAAGGGCACCGCCCTGCGCGGCCTCCAGCGGGCGCTCGGCATCACGCCCGCGCAGACCATGGTGTTCGGCGACTACCTGAACGACCTGGAGATGCTCGACGCCGCCGAGTGGTCCTTCGCCATGGCGGGCGCCCACCCCGAGGTGATCCGGCGGGCCCGCCACCTGGCCCCGTCCAACAACGACGACGGCGTGCTGCGGACCATCGCCCGCGTGCTGGACCTGCCGTACGACGGCGTCACGGCTTGACCGCGACCCCGCCGTACAGCGAGACGGGCCCGTCGGGCGCACCCTCGGGCCGCCACTCGGCCACCGACACGATCCCCGGCTCCAGCAGCCCAAGTCCCTCGAAGAAGGTGCCCACTTCGGCGTGCGCGCGTGCCACCAGGGTGACTCCGCCGGCCGCGTAGGCCGCGATGCCCCGCTGGACGTTCTCCGGTTCGAAGTCGGCGGTCATGGTCGACAGCACCAGACAACTGCCCGGCGCCAGCGCGCCGACCAGGGTGTCCACCAGGTCGTGGGCGCCGTCCTCGTCGGCGATGAAGTGCAGCAGGGCGATCAGGGAGAGGGCCACCGGGCGGCCGAAGTCCAGTACGCGGGCGGCCTGTTCGAGGATCGCGTGCGGATCGCGGGCGTCGGCCTGCACATACTCCGTCACGCCCTCCGGGGTGCCGCGCAGCAGCGCGTTCGCGTGGGCCAGCACGATGGGGTCGTTGTCGACGTACACCACGCGGGCGTCCGGGGCCACGGACTGGGCGATCTGGTGCAGGTTCGGCTCGGTCGGTATGCCGGTGCCGATGTCCAGGAACTGGCGGATTCCCCGCTCCGCGGCCAGCACCCGCGTGCTGCGGCGCATGAACGCCCGGTTCGCGCGGGCGGCCTTCGGGGCGCCCCCGTCGATCGCCGCGATCCGCCGGCCCAGCTCCTCGTCGACCGGATAGTTGTCCTTGCCGCCGAGGAACCAGTCGTACACCCGGGCCGGATGCGGCCGGGTCGTGTCGATGCCGTCCTGGATCTCCGGCCCGGTCCCCGTCACGTGCTGCTCCTCCACCCGTTTGGCCCCGGTGGTCACTCCGGGACGTGCGGGGAGCAGTCTGACACGATCACGCGGCCCGGCGCAGACAGTCTTCGGCCACCTGTTTGTCGAGCGCCGCCCGGACCAACGCGGCGGCCAGGACGGCCGGTTGGGTGTCCCCGGCCAGCTCGGTCAGCTTCTCCGGGTCCTTCGGCAGGCCGAGCCGCCCGGCCCCGGACAGTGCCTTGCCGTCCAGGTAGGGCGCGACGTCCGGCCACACGCGCTGCGCCTCGCGCAGGAAGATGTCGGCGCCGGCCGGCCCGATGCCCGGCTCCTCCTGGAGCAGCCGCTTCAACGCGCCGGTGTCGCCGCCCGCCTCCCGGTGCAGCCGGCGCAGGTCGCCGCCCCAGCGCTCGGTCAGCAGTTCGGCGCCGTCGCCGAGCTGGGTGGCCGTGCGTTCGTCGTACCGGCGGTAGCCGCCCCGCCCGAGCGCGTCCACCCGCTGCTGCCAGTCGGCCCCGGCCATCCGGCGGGGGCTGTCCAGGTGGTCCTCGTGCAGGGCCCGGGCGGCGGCCACCGCGACGGAGGCCCGGATCCGGGCGCTGAGCAGCAAGGACAGCACGAGCAGCCGGTACAGCGGCTGCGGGGTGTCCTTCAGGCGGATGCCCGCCTCCTCGGCGTACGTCCGCCCGTACGCGGACACCAGCTCGCGCACGACTCGTTCGTCCCGGTCCATGGTCGGGCTCCGGCTAGGGCTTGAGCGGGTCGTGGCCCAGCGTCATCAGCCGGTGCCGGCGCCGGGTGTCCTCCGGCGTCTTCTCCGGCTCGGGTTCGTTTTCCGGGTCGACCAGGTCACCGACCGTGTCGACGACCTCGTGCATGACCCGGATGTCGTCGTCGGTGAGATCGGTACGGCGCTTCCGCAGGATGGCGAGAACGTGTTGCCCGGTGGGCGTGCCCGCCTCCTCCGGCAGCGGTTCCGTCTCCTCGTGGGCGTCCCGGACCTTCAGCCAGGCCGCGAGTTCCGCCGAGGTCATGTTCACCACGCGGTGGAAGTCCTCCCACAGCGCCTCGGTCTCCAGGGCGTCGGCCATGGATCTCCCCCTTCCGTTCGGGAGTGGGTGTACTGGCTGGCGGCGCGAGTGGGTGTCCTAGCCGGCGGCGTCGTCGCGCGGGTGGTTCTCGGCCTCGAACATCCAGCGCTGCTTCTCCAGGTCGGCCGTGACGGAGATCAGCAGGTCCTGGGTGACCGGGTCGGCCTTCTCGGTCGCCTCGATCCGCTCGCGCAGCCGGCGGATGGCCGCCTCCAGCGCCGCCACCATCAGCTCCACGACCTCGGTGTCGCGCAGCCAGCCGTCCTTGGCGCCGGGCAGCGCGAAGGCCGCGGCGATGGTCTCCGGCCGGCCGTCCGGCGGCACGCCCAGCGCGGCGGCACGCTCGGCCACCGTGTCCGAGTGGCTCCGGGCCGCCGCGACCACCTCGTCCAGCTGGAGGTGGATCGACCGGAACCGCGGGCCCACGACGTTCCAGTGCGCCTGCTTGCCGACCAGTGACAGCCCGAGCAGGTCCACCAGGGTCTCCTGCAGGGCGGTTCCGGTGACGCCGAGCGCCTCCTCGGGCAGCGTGCTCTTGACCACGGTCATGGTCCGTATATCCCCTTTCGGCAGCTGTCCACGGTCATGTCGACAGGGCGGGTGCCCGCTGCACGGGGGAGCAAACCGGCTGATCAGCGGGGTAGCACCCGGTCCAGGAAGCCCAGCAGCTCCGCGAAGACGTCCTCCTTGCACGTCTCGTGGAACACCTCGTGCCGCGCCCCCGGGAAGATCCGCTCGGTCAGCCGGCCGCCGCTCAACCGCTCCACGCCGGTCCGGCTCCCGGGCGGCGGCACCAGCCGGTCGTCGTCGCCGTGCAGCCACAGCAGCGGCAGCCCGCCGACGTCACCGCCCCGGGCGACGGTTTCGAGCGTCCGCGCGAACGCCTCCAGCGTCGGCCGCTTCATGGGCCCGTGCCACACCAGCGGATCGGCCGCGTACGCCGCGCCGACGGCCGGGTCCCGGGAGAGCGCGGACGGGCTGATCGGGACGTCCGGGATCTCCTCCAGGGCCAGCAGCCGCCCCGGCAGGTCCCAGTCGCCGATCACCGGGCCGGACAGGACCAGGGCACTCAGTTCGTCGCCGTACCGCTGGGCGTAGCGGGCCGCGATCAGCCCGCCCATGGAGTGGCCGACCAGGACCAGCGGCAGGCCGGGACGCGCGGCGCGGGCCGAGTCCGCCACCGTGTGCACGTCCGTGACCACGTCCTCGAAGTCCTCGATCACCACCCGCTCCCCGGCCGAGCGGCCGTGGCCGGCGTGGTCCGGCGCGTACACGGCGGCGCCGTGCCCGGTGAGCCGGGCGGCGAGCTGCGCGTACCGGCCGGCGTGCTCGCCGTACCCGTGCACCAGGAGCGCCAGGTAGCGGGGGGCCGGGTGCGGCCACTCGCGTACCGCGAGGGCTCCGTGCGTGCCGTCGAGGACGTGCTCGCCGACGTGGGGCATCTCTCCTCCAGCTGCCTCGGGGAAGGTCCTGGGGATCTTCCCAGTGGGGCGGTCGGGGGTCTATAGTCCAAAACTAGCAGTGCTAATTAATAGCTGCCGGACAGCGTGAACAACTGTCACGAGGTCCGTGCTGATCCACAGCGTCGTAGGTCAGGAGTCCCAGCCGTGCGTCCCGTCCACTTCGCGGCCGCCCGCCGCACCCCCATCGGCAAGCTGCGCGGAGCCCTCTCCTCCGTCCGCCCCGACGATCTGGCCGCGACCGTCATCCGCCACCTGGTGGCCGACGTGCCCGCGCTCGACCCCGCCCGGATCGACGACGTCTACTGGGGCGCCGCCAACCAGGCCGGCGAGGACAACCGCAACGTCGCCCGCATGGCCGCCCTGCTCGCCGGACTGCCCGACTCCGTGCCCGGCGCCACCGTCAACCGGCTGTGCGCCTCCGGACTCGAAGCGGTCACCACCGCCGCCCGGACCATCGCCGCCGGCGAGGCCGACATCGTGATCGCCGGCGGCTCCGAGTCCATGAGCCGCGCCCCCTTCGTCCTGCCCCGCCCCGACGAGGCCCTGCCGCAGCGCATCGAGACCCACGACACCCGGCTCGGCTGGCGGCTGGTCAACCCCGCCATGAAGGAGCTGCACGGCCTGCTCTCCATGGGCGAGACCGCCGAGGAGGTCGCCGCACGGTACGACGTCTCCCGTGAGCGCCAGGACGAGTTCGCCCTGCGCAGCCACCAACTCGCCGCCGCCGCACGCAAGAACGGCCACTTCGACGACGAACTCCTGCCCGTCGAGCGCCCCGACGGCATCGTCGTCGAACAGGACGAGTGCGTCCGCGAGGACACCTCGCTGGCGAAGCTGTCCCGGCTGAAGCCGGTCTTCCGCACGGACGGCACCGTCACCGCCGGCAACGCCTCGCCGATGAACGACGGCGCGGCCGGCCTGCTGTTGGTCAGCGAGGAGGCCCTGAACGAGCTGGGGCTGGAGTCCCTCGGACGCTACACCGCGGGCGCCTCCGCCGGCGTCCATCCCGACGTGATGGGCCTCGGCCCGGTCCCCGCCACCCGCAAGGCGCTGGCCCGGGCCGGCTGGGAGATCGGCGACATCCAGGAGGCCGAGTTCAACGAGGCGTTCGCCGCGCAGGCACTCGCCTGCGTCGACCAGCTGGGCATCGACCCCGACCTGGTCAACCCCACCGGGGGCGCCATCGCCCTCGGCCACCCCCTCGGCTGCTCCGGCGCCCGCATCCTCACCACCCTGCTGCACCGGATGCGCCGCACGGGCGCGGAGCGGGGACTCGCGACGATGTGCGTGGGGGTGGGGCAGGGGAGCGCGGTGCTGGTCGAGCGCCATTGAGCCGAACGGCCCGTCCGGCGCTTGAGGACGAGGCCGTTCAGGCCGAAGCGGGGGCCGGGGGCGGCAGCCCCTGGGACGCCGGCAGCAACACCGAGCCGCAGCAGAGAAACGGAGCGTCATCCATGGCCACCCTGTCCTTGGCCGCCATCCTCGCCGAGAACGCCCGGCGCCGCCCCGGCAGGACCGCCCTCGTCGAAGACGACCTGCGGCTCACCTTCGCCGAGGTGTGGCAGCGCGCCCTGGCCCAGGCGGGCGCGCTCACCGGTCTCGGCGTACGGCCCGGCGACCGGGTCGCCCTCATGGCGCCCAACACGGCGGAGTTCCCGGTGGCGTACTACGCGATCGCCGCGGCCGGCGGGGTCGTCGTCCCCGTGCACCTGCTGCTCTCCGCCGGGGAGGTCGAGCACGTGCTGCGCGACAGCGGGGCCACCCTGCTGCTGGTCCACCCGGCCCAGGCGGAGACCGGCACGGCCGCCGCACGCGCGACGGGCGTCCGAGCGGTCACCCTCGGCACGGAGTTCGACCAGCTCGCGGCCGACGCCGCACCCCTCCCGTCGTACGTCACCCGGGCCGCCGACGACCCCGCGGTGATCTTCTACACCAGCGGTACGACCGGTGTCCCCAAGGGCGCCGTCCTCACTCACTTCAACCTGGTGATGAACGCGACCGTCAACGCCTTCGACGCCAACGACATCCGCGCCGACGACATCGCCCTCGGCGCGCTGCCGCTGTTCCACGCCTTCGGCCAGACCGTGTCGCTCAACTCCACCTGGCGGGCCGGCGCCACGCTCGTGCTGCTGCCCCGCTTCGACGCGGCCCGCGCCATCGACCTGATGGTGCGCGAGGGCGTGAACACCTTCCACGGCGTGCCCACCATGTTCGTCGCCCTCGCGGCGGCTGCCGCCGACGCGGAGCGGCTGCCCGTGCTGCGCGTGTGCGTATCCGGCGGTGCCTCGCTCCCGGTGGCCGTCCTGGAGCGGTTCGAGGCCGCGTTCGGCGCGAGGATCCTTGAGGGGTACGGGCTGTCGGAGACCTCGCCGACGGCCACCGTCAACCAGCCGGTGTTCGGCACGAAGGCCGGCACCATCGGCCACCCCCTGTGGGGCATCGACGTGGAGATCGCCCGCGCCGAGGTGGAGGGCCGGATCGAGCTGCTGCCGCCCGGTGAGGTGGGCGAGGTCGTCATCCGCGGCCACAACGTCTTCTCCGGCTACCTGGGCCGCCCGGAGGCCACCGCCGAGGCCCTGGTGGACGGCTGGTTCCGCACCGGCGACCTCGGTACCAAGGACGACGAGGGTTTCCTGCGGATCGTCGACCGCAAGAAGGACGTCATCATCCGCGGCGGCTACAACGTCTACCCGCGGGAGGTCGAGGAGGTCCTGATGCGCCACCCGGAGATCGCCCAGGTCGCCGTCATCGGCCTGCCCGACGACCTGCACGGCGAGGAGGTGTGCGCGGTCGTCGTCCCGGCGCCGGGCACCACGCCGGACGCCGCCGCGCTCACGGAGTGGTCCAAGGGGCACCTGGGCAGGCACAAGTACCCGCGTCGGGTCGAGCTCGCGGACGCGCTGCCGCTCGGACCGAGCATGAAGGTGCTCAAGCGGGAACTGCGGGCACGCTACACGGGCCGTTAGGAGCCGGACCGGCCGTCGCACCAGGACCGGCCGGCGAGACGCCGCTTACGCCCGACCCATGCGTGTGCATAGCATCGGTTCCTCCATGAACACGATGACGCTCTGGCACATATCCGGCTGGGGGTTCGCGGCGCTCGCCTGCGCGGCCCTGCTCGTCGGCTTCTCCAAGACGGCCGTCAGCGGGGCCAACACGGTCAGTCTCGCGGTCTTTGCGGCGGTCCTGCCCGCCCGCGCCTCCACGGGCGTACTGCTGCCCGTCCTGATCGCCGGTGACGTGCTCGCCGTCCTCACCTACCGGCGGCACGCGCACTGGCCCACGCTGTGGCGGCTGTTCCCGGCGGTGGCGGCGGGCGTGCTGGCCGGCACGCTGTTCCTCGTGTGGGCCGACGACGGGATCGTACGGACCTCGATCGGCGCGATCCTGCTGCTGATGACCGGGGTGACGCTGTGGCGCCGGCGGACGGCCGGCACCCCGGAGGATCCGGACGATGCCGGCACCCGGGCGGGCCGCGTCAAGGCCCGCTCGTACGGCGTGCTCGGCGGGTTCACGACGATGGTCGCCAACGCGGGCGGGCCGGTGATGTCGATGTACCTGCTGTCCGCGGGCTTCCGGAAGCTCGGCTTCCTTGGCACCTCCGCGTTCTTCTTCCTCATCGTGAACGTCTCGAAGGTGCCGTTCAGCGCGGGTCTGGGCCTGATCGACGGGCACTCACTGCTCCTCGACGCCGCGCTCGTGGTGTTCGTGGTGCCCGGGGCGCTCTTCGGCAAGTGGGCTGTGAACCGCATCAACCAGCGACTCTTCGAACAACTCGTCATCGCGGCCACGGTCGTGGGCGGCCTGCAACTGCTACTGCGCTAGCCCCAGCAGCACCGGGACGTCCGCGAAGGAGTCCAGGACATGATCCGGGGTACCACTGGCGTTCTCCAGCGTCTGCGGCTGGTACTTTCCCGTCTTCACCAGCACCCCGGTCAGCCCTGCCCGCTGCGCCGCGAGCACGTCCGACTCGATGTCGTCGCCGACCATCAGCGCACGCTCCGCGTCCACACCCAGCCGGGCGAGGGCCGCCTCGAAGAACGCCCGGGACGGCTTGCCCGTGACCTCCGCCTCCACGCGCGCCGCCCGCTCCAGCCCCAGCAGGAACGCACCCGAGTCCAGCTGCAGCCCGGCGTCGGTGCGCCAGTACAGGCTGCGGTGCATGGCGACCAGCCGCGCTCCCCGCTGCAACTCGCCGAAAGCCCGGTTGAGCGCCGCGTAGTCGAACCCCGGCCCCGCGCCGCCGACCACGACCACGTCGGCACCCTCCTCGACCAGCGTGACGTCGCCCAGGTCCGCCGCGATGTCCCCGCTGTTGAGCAGCAGACACCGGGCTCCCGGATGGTGTTCGGCGAGATGGGCGGCGGTGACGGCGGGCGCGGTCAGCACGTCCTCGGCTCCCACCTCGAAACCGGCCTCCGACAGGGTCTCGGCGATCGACGCCCGGGTCCGGGAGGTCGTGTTCGTCACCAGGGCCACGCCGAGACCGGCCGCCCGGATGCCGCGCAGCGCCTCCACCGCACCGGGCAGCGGCTTCCAGGACACGGTGAGGACCCCGTCGATGTCGATCAGGACGGCACGCGCGGACGCCAAGGACTCCATGGCCCGACGGTAGCGACCCGGGCGGCGGACCGGCCCGTACGACCTCGTACGCTCACCCCTATGCCCGCGCACGTCCTGATCCTCGGCGGCACCACCGAGGCCCGCCGCCTCGCCGCCGACCTCGCCGCCCGGCCCGGGATGCGGGTGACCACCTCCCTCGCCGGCCGGGTCACCCGGCCCGGGGCGCTGCCCGGCGAGGTGCGGACCGGCGGCTTCGGCGGGCCCGAGGGGCTCGCCGACTGGCTGCGCGCGCACCGGGTGGACGCCCTGGTGGACGCCACCCACCCCTTCGCCGAGTCGATCACGGACCACGCGGCCCGTGCGGCGCGGGCCACGGGCGTCCCCGCCGTCGTCCTGCGCCGCCCCGGCTGGCGGCCGGGCCCCGGCGACCGCTGGCACGACGTCCCGTCCCTGGCGGGAGCCGCCGGGGCCCTGCCCGGTCTCGGCCGCCGGGTGTTCCTCACCACCGGCCGCCTCGGCCTGGCGGCCTTCGCCCACCTCACGGACCTGCGCTTCCTCGTCCGCTCCGTCGACCCGCCCGAGCCCCCGCTGCCCCCGGACACCAGCGTCGTCCTGGCCCGGGGCCCCTTCACGGTCACCGGCGAGACGGATCTCCTGCGCGCCCACCGGATCGACGTCCTGGTCACCAAGGACAGCGGCGGCGAGGCGACGGCGGCGAAGCTGACGGCGGCACGGGAGCTGGGGCTGCCCGTGGTCGTCGTACGCCGCCCCGCCCTGCCGGCCGGCGTGACCGCCGTACCCGACGTGGCGGGCGTCCTGGAACGGCTGGGCCTCAGCCCGGCGTGACGACGGTGGCCCGGAGCCGTGCGATCGCGCACGGCACCTCGTCCTCACCGGCACCGGCCCGCGGAGGTGCCGATCCCCGCCTCTCGCGGCGCGGTGCGTCAGTCCCGTCCGTCCCGCGACGGATGCCGGCGCAGCAGATACGTGTCCATGATCCAGCCCTTGCGCTCCCGTGCCTCGGCCCGCACCCGCTCGATGCGCGGACCGGCCTCGGCGATCGGTCCGCAGACGAGGATCTCGTCCGGCGTGCCTATGTAGGCACCCCAGTAGATGTCCATGTCCTCCGCGGCGTACCGCCGGAAGGCCTGGTGCGCGTCCAGCATCACGACCACGTCGTCCACCCCCTCCGGGAAGCCCTCGGCCAGCCGCCGCCCCGTGGTGATCTGCACCGGCCGGGCGACCCGGTTCAGCCCCGTGCGATGCCGGGCGACCAGCGCGGAGACGCTGCTGATGCCGGGCACCACGTCGTACGCGAACTCCACCGCGCCCCGCTCCAGCACCTCCTCCAGGATGCCCAGCGTGCTGTCGTACAACGCCGGGTCCCCCCAGACCAGGAAGGCTCCCGTGCCGTCCTCGTCCAGTTCCTCGGCGATCAGCCGCTCGTAGATCCCGGCGCGGGCGCTGCGCCAGTCCCCGACGGCCGGGGAGTAGGCCGACCCGCCCGCCGTCCGGTCCCGCTCCGGGTCACGGGCCTCAACCACCCGGTACGACCCCTCGGGCAGATGCGCGTCCAGCATGTCCCGGCGGAGCTGGGTGAGATCGCTCTTCACCTCGCCCTTGTCGAGCAGGAAGAACACGTCCGTGCTCCGCAGCGCCTTGACCGCCTGCAGGGTCAGCTGGTCGGGGTCGCCCGCGCCGATACCGATGACATGAATCTTTCGCACGCCCCGAGTCTGCCGCATCCCGCTGACCATCCGTCCACCGCCTCCGCACAGGCTGCGACGGCGGCCCGGTCAGGGCCTCCGGGGTCACCCGGGGGCGCGGCGGTCAAGGCCCCAGACGCGGTGCCTCGGCCTCCGCGTCGATCGGTGCCGATCCGTTCTCCACCCGTCCCGCCAGCTCCCGGGCCCAGCGGGTGAGGCCCGGGAGGTCCAGTCCGTACGGGCGGTCCTCGCCCCGTTCGGCCGCCCACCCTGCGACCGCGCCGGCGCCCCGCCGCAGCAGCCGCGCCCCTCCGACGGCGTTCCCGCGGGCCGCGTGGGTGAGGCCCACCGCCAGCTGGGCCAGCCCCCGCCACAGCGCGCGCTCCTCCTCCGGGCCCGACTTCCAGGCGTCTTCGAACACCTCGTGCGCGTGGAACGGCCGCCCAGCGGCCAGCAGCGCCCGGGCCTCGGCCACCGTCTCCTCCGGCGTCCGCAGGACCCCCTCCGGCTGCCGGGGGACGCCCTCGGCGCCGTACGGCAGCGGGCGCCCCAGCCCGTCCCGGGGCCGCGCGTTCCGCGCCCGCCCGGCCACGTCCCGGTCCCTGGCATCCGATGCGCCCGCGTTCGTCATACCGCCGATTCTCCCTCGCTCCGCCGGGCCTGCTTCGGCACACCCCCGGGCGTGGGGTAAAGTGCTGTCCGCACGATCACGCGGGACACCGCGCGTGAGTGCGACGGGACGTGGCGCAGCTTGGTAGCGCACTTGACTGGGGGTCAAGGGGTCGCAGGTTCAAATCCTGTCGTCCCGACTTGTGGGAGTCACAGGTCAGGGCCGGTTTCGGAGGCATCCGGAACCGGCCCTGACCTGTGTTTCGAGACCAGTCGCCCTGCCCCTGGAGCGGGTCGCCGAGGGCTACAAGGCCATGGGGTGCGCCGAGGCGTACCCGGAGTAGTCGGCCTCATGGGGCCGGCAGACCTGTTCTCTACTCTTCCTCGTGCCTCGGGCGCACGAGGCGGTGCGGGATTCCGTGACTTGGGGGCCCGGTGATGTCGTCGGTCTCGGGAAGGGGGAACAGGAGTTCTTCGAGTGCCGGTGTGATGAAGAGAAACGCGATCATCAGGACGGGCACGAGCAGGGCAATCAGGATCACAGCACCTCCCGCAGGTCGGTCTGTGGCACCTGGTCGGGCCGCTCCCAGGATGCGCCCGAACGGCGTAACGCGCACGTCAGGGCGGCCCCGGTGGTGTCCGGAGCCGCCCCTCACCGTTCCTGCCCGAGGTCAGGGGGCCACGGCGCGGCCGGTCTGCGGGGAGATGCGGCCGGCACACAGGCCCTTGCCGGCCAGCGTCCGGGCGATGCGCGGGACGGCCGCGAGGGTGTTGGCCGGCCACTCGTGCATGAGGATGATCTGGCCGTTGGTCAGCCGGGACACCGCCTGCACGATCGCGTCGGTGCTCGCGCCGTTCCAGTCCTGCGAGTCGACGTCCCAGAGGATCTGCCTCAGGCCGTACTTGGCCTCCACCGCCTGGACGGTGGTGTTGGTCTCGCCGTACGGCGGGCGGAACAGTTGCGGTGTCCCGCCGCCGGCCGCGGCGATGGCCTGCTGGGTGCGGGAGATCTCGGAGTCGATCTGCGCCTGGCTCTGCTGGGTGAGATGGGGGTGGGTGTAGCTGTGGTTGCCGATCCACATCCCGGCGTTGGCCTCGGCCCGGACCTGGGCCGGGTAGGCGGCCGCGAACTGGCCCTCGTTGAACATCGTGGCCCGCAGGCCGTTCTGCCTCAGGGCGTTGAGCAGGGCCGGGGTGTGGTCGTTGGACGGGCCGTCGTCGAAGGTGAGCCCGACGTACCCGGAACAGGTGGCGGCGTGCGCCGGGGCGGCGTCGGTGACGGCGGTGACCGGGCCGGCCACGGCGGTCGCCGCGAGGGCCAGTCCGGTCAGCAGGGGGCGGGGTGCGGCACGCATGCGGGTGGGTCCTCCTCGGGTGGGCGGCGTGACCGCCGTGGGGGGCGACGGGACGGGGGGAGGGTCAGCCGCTCACCGTGAGGTTGGAGGAGCCGCTGCTCTGGTAGCCCTCGGTGGCGAGGATCATGTAGTAGCTGAAGCTGCCCAGCCGCATGCCGTAGCGGGCCCAGGCGTCGAAGTGGTTGCCGGTGGTGATGGTGCCGCCGGTCCTCTTGGACTGCCGGACGCTCCAGTACTGGTTGAAGGTCTTGGTGCCTTCCACGGAGGGGGCGTTGTACCGCGTCGTCTGGTAGACGTCGTACGTGCCGCCGTCGCTGGTGACCGTGCCCTTGTACGTCCCGGTGGGCCGGTAGGTGCCCCAGTTGTCGACGATGTAGTACTCGACGAGCGGGTTCGAGGTCCATCCGTACAGCGCCAGGTAGCCGTTGCCGGACGGGTTGAAGCTGCCCGAGTACTGCACGTTCCTGCGTCCGCCGTTGCTCCAGCCCTTGCCGGCGACGAAGTTCCCGCAGTTCGTCCACGAGGTGCTGTAGTTGCCGCCGGAGTTCAGGGTCATCGAGACCGACCCGCCGCCGTCGGTCCAGAAGGAGTAGTAGAACCCGTTGTTGGTGCCGGTCTGGTTGGTGGTGATGACCGTGGCGGCGTGGGCGGTGTCGGGCAGCAGCAGCCCGGACGCGGACGTGGCCAGCGCGAGCGCGCCGGCACGGTTGATGAAGCCCCTGCGGCTCATCGGGCGGGAGAGGGCGTGCTCCATGTCCATGGTTCCTCCTGGATGAGTGTGTTGTCATGTTCGCGCCATACGCCAGGCCGGGCCGTCCCCGTGGGAGGGAGGGCTCGATTGCTGGAGAGTATGGGGCGGGTTGAAAGGGCGGTCAATGCGTCCGTTTCCGAAACTTCATCGAAACTTGACGGGCCTTTTCGGGCTGTATAGCCGAAAGTTTCGGAGCGGCTTGAAAGAGTGGCCGAAATGACTGTCGGCACGATGGTTGACGGTGAATTGGCGTCTGTTTAGCGTGGCGCAACGCTCGTCAGGTAGAGCGAAACTTTCGACTACTCAGAGGAGTTGCCCGTGCACCTGCCCCGCTCCCTCGCGGCCGCCGCCTCGGCCTGCTGCCTGGCCCTGCTTGCCCTCGCCGCCGCGAGCCCCGCGAGCGCCTCCGGCACCGCCGTACCGGACCGTCCGCTGCGGCAGCTCGCCGCCGACGACCACCTGCGGGTCGGCACAGCCGTCGACATGTCCGCGCTCACCGACGCCGCCGCCTACCGCCGGCTCGCGGGCTCCGAGTTCTCCACCGTCACCCCGGAGAACGTGATGAAGTGGGAGGCGATCGAGCCCCGCCAAGGGGAGTACGACTACGCCGCCGCCGACCGCCTGGTCGACTTCGCGCGCAAGCACGGACAGAAGGTGCGCGGCCATGTCCTGGTCTGGCACAACCAGTTGCCGTCCTGGCTCACCTCCGGCGACTTCAGCGCCGGCCGGCTGCGCGAGATCCTGCACCGCCACATCACCGACACCGTCCGGCACTTCAAGGGCAGGGTCTGGCAATGGGACGTGGTGAACGAGGCGTTCAACGAGGACGGCACCCTGCGCGACAGCATCTGGCTGCGCGAGCTCGGTCCCGGCTACATCGCCGACGCCTTCCGCTGGGCCCACGAGGCCGACCCGCACGCCCTGCTGTTCTACAACGACTACAACACCGAGTGGACGGGCCCGAAGAGCGACGCCGTCCACGATCTGGTCGGCCGCCTGCGCGATGAGGGCGTTCCCATCGACGGCGTCGGCTTCCAGGGGCACCTCGGCATCCAGTACGGCCTGCCCACCGACATGGCGGCCAACTTCGCCCGCTTCGACAAGCTCGGACTGGCCACCGCCGTGACGGAGGCGGACGTGCGCATGCCACTGCCGGCCGACGCGGGCAAGCTCGCCACACAGGCCGAGGGCTACCGCCTCCTGCTCGACGCCTGCCTGCGCACCCGCCACTGCATCTCGTTCACCGTCTGGGGCTTCACCGACACGTACTCCTGGGTCCCCGGCACCTTCCCCGGCGAGGGCGCCGCGAACCTGTACGACGAGGACTACCGCCCGAAGCCGGCGTACCGCACGCTGCAGTCGGAACTGGCGGGCCGGGCGCGGTCCGGGGGTGCCGAGTAGCAGAGGCACGCCCTTCTGGCAGGGGGTGACCGGTCGGCCGATCACGGCCGGCCGGTCCGCGCGGCTGTGGGCCTACGGCGGACGGCGTGCTGCTTGCCGCCGGCGCCGGCCGGGTCCGCGGGTGCCGGCGGGACGGCTCGCGCTGAACGGGCGTCCTGGCCGGCGTCCGGCAGCCGGGCATGGGCCCTGTCCGCGAGCCGGACGGGGCGCCGCCCGCCTCCTCGACGGCCGCCGGTGGCAGCCGCCGGACGAGGGGAGTGGGTCGGCCGGTTCGACAGCGGCGATGTCCAGCACCATGAGCCGGCCGGCCCCGCTCCGCTGGGGTGGCGCTCATTGCGGAGGGCCGGTCGTCCGGTCCCGCCGCGCCGATGCCCACCGGATGGCGTCGGCCGCCCGACACGGTCCGGAGCGGCTCAAGTCCTGCGTCGTTCAGCGGTGTTCGCGGGCCCCCCGCGACGCGCGAGCGAGCACGGGCAGCCGGCCGGCACCCAGCCGCCGGGGCGAGCGCGCGGGGCCCGAAGGGTCACGGCGATGAGGCCCACATGGCTCCCCGGTCTTCCCCCGCGGCCCGGGCGAGTCGGCCATCGCCCCGCAGTGCAGCGCGGCGTGCTCTTCCGAAACCTGCCGCCGGCCCCTCCGGTCATCTGGGCCCGGGACCGGCAGCCCGCCGCGCCCGGAACCCCTTCAACCCCCCGCAGGCGGTGCCGTGCTCTGGCGTATCACCAGGTGCGTGGCCAGTTCGATGCGCAGGGCCGCCTTCTTGGAACCCGTCGGGCGCAGCAGCATCCGGGCCGCCTCCTCCGCCATGCGCTGCAGCGGCTGCTGCACGGTGGTGAGCGGCGGGCTCGACCAGCGGGCCGGTGGGACGTCGTCGTAGCCCACCACCGACAGGTCCCCGGGCACGCTCAGGCCGAGGACCCGGGCCGCCTCCAGGACGCCCAGCGCCTGCAGGTCGCTCCCGGCGAAGATCGCCGTAGGGCGGTCGGGCCGCCGCAGCAGGTCCATGGCGTGTTCGAAGCCGCCCTGGACGTGGAAGTCGCCGAACCGTACCAGCCCGGGGTCGGGTTCGTGACCGGCCATCGCCATCGCGGAGCGGTATCCGTCCAGCCGGGCCAGCGAGCACATCAGGTCCTCGGGACCGGTGATGATGGCGACGCGTTCGTGTCCCTGGTCGGTGAGATGGCGGGTGGCGGCGACTCCCCCGGCCCAGTTGGCCGAACCGACGGACGGGACGTCGGGGTCGGGGTCGCCCGCCGGGTCCACGATGACGAACGGGATGGCCCGGGACCGCAGTTGCCGCTTCACGTCCTCCGGCACCGTGGAGAAGACCAGCAGCACCCCGAGGGGCCGACGGCGCAGCACGCCCCCGATCCACTCGGGGCCGGGAGCCTGCCGGGTCCCGCTCTCGGTGAGCGCGACGGTCGCGTCGTTCTGCTTGGCGACGTTCTCCACGCCGCGGATGAGTTCCATCGCCCAGACGCTCTCCAGCTCGTGGAAGACGATCTCGATGAGCGGGGCCTGCGGCTGTCCGGGGGTGCGCCGGCGGTAGCCGTGGGCCTCCAGCAGACGTTCGACCCTGGCACGGGTCGCGGGGGACACATCCGAACGGCCGTTGAGGACCTTCGAAACTGTCGGCAGCGAGACGCCGGCCTCTCGTGCCACGGCTGCCAAGGTGACTCTACGACCGACCTGGGCTTCTTCGCGCATGGCCGCAGCATAGGCCACTCGGCCGGATAACGGTTTGGCCGCGTAGGTGCACGACCGTTGACCATTTCTTCTCTCCACTCCTACTGTCCAGCGCATGACTTTCGGGTCCAGAGCCGAAACTTTCGGAAGGCGGATGATCATGCGTACACGGATGCCCCGGGTGCTCGCCTGCGGTGCGACGCTCGCGCTGGCGGCGAGTCTCGCCGCATGCGGGAACGGCAGCGGCGGGGGTTCCTCGAACGACGGCAAGATCCATGTGCTGGTGTACGGGGACGCCAGCAACAAGGTCGAGAAGCAGATCGTCGACACGTTCAACAAGACGTCGAAGGTCAAGGCCGTCCTCGACACCATCCCCGGCGCCGACTACCAGCAGAAGCTGCAGACGATCATCAACACGCCCCAGGCACCGGACATCTTCTTCAACTGGGGCGGCGGCAGCATCCAGCCGTTCGTCAAGGCCGGGCTGCTGATGCCGCTGGACGACTTCGTCAAGAAGGACCCGAACCTCGACGACAAGTTCCTGCCCAGCGTCTACAACAGCGCGGTCGTCGACGGAAAGCCGTACGGCATCCCCATGCGCGGCACGCAGCCGGTGCTGCTGTTCAACAACAAGAACGTGCTCGACAAGGCGGGCGTGAAGCAGCCCCAGACCTGGGACCAGCTGCTCGACGCCGTCAAGAAGCTCAAGTCCGCGGGCGTCACCCCCATCGCCCTCGGCGGCGGCGACCAGTGGCCGACGCTGATGTGGTTCGAGTACGTCTACGACCGTGTGGCCGGCCCGGAGCTGTTCCAGAAGGCCCTGCGCGGCGACAAGGACGCCTGGGCGAGCGCGGACAGCAAGAAGGCGCTCGGCATGCTCAAGGAGCTGGTCGACACCGGCGCCTTCGGCAAGAACTACGACTCGGTGAAGTACACCAACGGCGCCTCGCCCGCGCTCGTGGCCCAGGGCAAGGCCGGCTTCGAGCTGATGGGGTCCTGGTACTACGCGCAGCAGCAGCAGGACGCGAAGGACTTCGCCGCCAAGGGCCTGGGCTACGGCACGTTCCCGACGATCCCCGGCGGCAAGGGTGACCCGACCGACGTCGTCGGCAACACCAACAACTTCTACTCGGTGCTGAAGAAGACCAAGCACCCCGAGGCGGTCGCCGAGTTCCTGAAGCTGATGTACTCCGACGAGTTCGTCAAGGCCCAGATGGCCATCGGCAACCTGCCCACCACCACCAACACCCCGAAGTTCCTCGACAATTCGGCCAGCCCCGCGTACTCCCGCTTCCAGTACGACCTGGTCGCCAAGGCCAAGTCCTTCCAGCTGTCCTGGGACCAGGCCTTCCCGCCGTCGGCCATGACGCCGATCCACCAGGCCGTCCAGCAGTTCTTCAACGGACAGCTCGACGCGGACGGCTTCATCAAGGCCATGCAGGCCCTCCCGACCGAATGAACCGCTCATGACCACACAGCTCACGAGCGCTCCGCCCTCCGCCGTGCCTTCCAAGAAGGCCCGGCGGCGGCCGGAGGACTCCTACACCGCACGCGGCACGCGCCCCGGCTTCGTCTGGGCGCTGCCCGCCACCCTGTTCTTCGCCCTCTTCGCCCTCGCACCGCTGATCATGGTGGCGGTGCTGTCCTTCATGAGCTGGAACGGCCTGGGGTCACCGCAGTTCGTCGGCACGGACAACTGGAAGCGCATCCTCGACGACCCCGTCATGATCAAGAGCATCTGGCTCACCCTGCTGCTCACCGCCCTGGGCGTGGTCATCCAGACCCCGCTGAGCATCGTGCTCGGCGTCTGGGCCGCCGGACACCAGCGCAACCGCGCCGTCCTCTCGGCGATCTACTTCATCCCGCTGCTGCTGTCCTCCACCGCCGTGTCGGTGCTCTGGCGGGCGCTGCTCGACCCGAACTTCGGCATCCCCGCGCGCATGACCTGGCTGTTCGGGGACGGCAACCTGTTCGGTGAGCAGGCCTCGGCCATCGGGGTGCTGGCCTTCGTCAGCACCTGGCAGTTCACGCCGTTCCACACGCTGATCTACCAGGGCGCCGCCCGGGCGATCCCGCCGGTGCTGTACCAGGCGGCGGAGATCGACGGCGCGGGACGCTACCGCCAGTTCTTCCACATCACCCTGCCGCAGCTGCGCAACTCGATCGTCACCTCGATGATCCTGATGATCGTCGGCGGGCTCACCACGTTCGAGACCGTGCTCATCCTCACCCAGGGCGGACCGGGCACCGACACCACGATCAGCGCCTACTACATGTACCAGAAGGCCTTCAAGGGCTTCGACTTCGGCGCCGGCTCGGCCATCGCCCTGTGCCTGGTCGTCGCCGCCACGGTGGTCTCGCTGATCGTCGTCCGCGTCTCCGGCTACGACAAGATGCGCAGCGACATGGAGGGGGTGTCATGAGGCGCCGCCCCAACTACCTGGCCGGAGCGGGCTCGATCGTCTGGCTCGTCCTGGTGGGCCTGCCGCTGTACGTGATGCTCGCCGCGACCCTGCGCTCACGGCAGGACTACGCGAAGAAGGGCCCGCTGTCCTTCCCCGGCGACTTCACCCTCGACAACTACACCGGGGCGTTCGACTCGGGCTTCGGGCAGTACTTCCTCAACACCATCGTCGTCACCGTCTGTGTCGTCGCCGTGGTGCTGCTGCTCGTACCGCCCCTGGCCTACGCGATCGTCCGCAGCCGCAGCCGTGTCACCTCGCAGATCTTCCGGCTGTTCCTGCTGGGTCTCGCCATCCCCGCCCAGGCCGTCATCGTGCCGATGTTCTACCTGATCAGCGAGGCCGGTCTGTACGACAACCTCCTCGGGGTCATCCTGCCCACGGCCGCGTTCTGCCTGCCGATGTCCGCGCTCATCCTCAGCGGCTCCATGCGCGACATCTCCCCGGAGCTGTTCGAGGCCATGACGGTGGACGGAGCGACCCCGCGGCGGATGTTCTTCCAGCTCGTCGTGCCGCTCTCGCGCGGCGGCCTGTCCACGATCGTGGTGTTCTCCGCGCTCCAGGCCTGGAACGGCTTCCTGTTCCCGCTCGTCCTGACCCAGTCCGACTCGACCAAGGTCATCACCCTGGGTCTGTACAACTTCCAGACCGAACACGGCATCGACATCCCCGGCCTGCTGGGAGCCGTGACGCTGTCCATGGTGCCCGTCCTGCTCGTCTACCTGTTCGCCCGACGGGCCCTCGTCCAGGGCCTGATGGGCATGGGAGGAAAGTGACCACCAACGTGGCCGTAGAGACCACCCCCGAGATCCCCCTCTGGAACGACCCGACCCAGAACATCGGCACCCGCGTGTCCGCGCTGATCGACGCGATGACCGTCGAGGAGAAGATCGCCCAGCTGTACGGCGTGTGGGTCGGCGCGTCCGACGAGGGCGGCGAAGTCGCCCCGCACCAGCACGACATGGAGGAGGCCGTCGACCTCGACGCCCTCCTGCCGGCCGGGCTCGGCCAGCTGACCCGCCCCTTCGGCACGGCCCCCGTCGACCCCGCGCTCGGCGCGCTCTCCCTGCTGCGCACCCAGACCCGGATCGCCGCCGCGAACCGCTTCGGCATCCCCGCCCTGGCCCACGAGGAGTGCCTGGCCGGATTCGCCACCTGGGGCGCCACCGCCTACCCCGTCCCGCTGTCCTGGGGAGCCACCTTCGACCCCGCCCTCATCCGCCGGATGGCCGCCGCCATCGGCCGCGACATGCGGTCCGTCGGCGTCCACCAGGGCCTCGCGCCCGTCCTGGACGTGGTGCGGGACGCCCGCTGGGGCCGCGTCGAGGAGACCATCGGAGAGGACCCCTACCTCGTCGGCAGCATCGGCACCGCCTACGTCCAGGGCCTGCAGTCCGCCGGTGTCGTCGCCACCCTGAAGCACTTCGCCGGCTACTCCGCCTCCCGCGCCGGGCGCAACCTCGCCCCCGTCGGCATGGGCCCGCGCGAGCGGGCTGACGTCCTGCTGCCCCCCTTCGAGATGGCCGTGCGCGAAGGCGCGGCCGACTCCGTCATGCACGCCTACACCGACACCGACGGGATGCCCTCGGCGGCCGACGAGGACCTGCTCACCGGGCTGCTCCGGGACACCTGGGGCTTCGAAGGCACGGTCGTCGCCGACTACTTCGGCATCGCGTTCCTCAGCACCCTGCACGGCGTCGCCGGCGACTGGGCGGAGGCGGCGGGCACCGCCCTGCGCGCGGGCGTCGACGTGGAACTGCCCACCGTCAAGACGTTCGGCGCGCCCCTGGCCGAAGCCGTCGCCGCCGGCCGGGTACCGGAGGCGCTGATCGACCGCGCGCTGCGCCGGGTGCTCCTCCAGAAGGCCCGGCTCGGCCTGCTCGACGCGGACTGGAACCCGGTCCCGGCCGCCCTCGGGGGAGCGGACCTGGACGACCCCGACACCCTGCGCGGCACCGTCGACCTGGACACCCCCGAGAACCGGGAACTGGCCCGCACGGTCGCCGAGGAAGCGGTCGTCCTGCTGCGCAACGACGGCACCCTGCCCCTCGGCCGGCCGCGCCGCATCGCCCTGATCGGCCCCAACGCGACCGAGGCCACGGCCGTACTGGGCTGCTACTCCTTCCCCCAGCACGTCGGCGTGCACCACCCGGGGACCCCGCCCGGCATCGACCTGCCCACCCTGGAGGACGCCCTCCGGCGCGAGTTCCCCGACGCGGAGTTCACCGTCGTACACGGCACCCGCGTGGACGACGGTGACGTCCTCGGCATCGCCGAGGCCGTCGACACCGCGCGCCGGGCCGACGTCGTCGTCGCGGCCCTCGGCGACCGCGCGGGCCTCTTCGGCCGCGGCACCAGCGGCGAGGGCTGCGACGCCGAGTCCCTGGCGCTGCCCGGCGCCCAGCAGCGCCTGCTCGACGCGCTGCTCGACACCGGCACACCGGTGGTGACGGTCCTGCTGGCCGGCCGGCCCTACGCCCTCGGCCGCGCCGTGAACGAGGCCGCCGCCATCGTGCAGTCCTTCTTCCCCGGGGTGGAGGGCACCACGGCCATCGCCGGCGTGCTCAGCGGCCGGACCAACCCGTCCGGACGGCTGCCCGTCAGCGTGCCCCGCGGTACCGGCGGCCAGCCCGCCGGCTACCTCGGCGCCCGGCTCGCCCAGGCCAGCGACGTGTCCAACATCGATCCCACGGCGGCCTTCGCGTTCGGACACGGCCTGTCCTACACGTCCTTCGAGTGGGGCGAGCTGACGGTCGACCGGCCGGAGACGGACACGAGCGGCGCGTTCTCCCTCGCCCTCACCGTGCGCAACACGGGGGAGCGGCACGGCACCGAAGTCGTCCAGCTCTATCTGCACGACCCGGTCGCCTCCGTCGTCCAGCCGGTCCAGCGCCTCGTCGGCTACGCCCGGGTCCCGCTCGCCCCGGGCGAGGCCCGCCGGCTGCGGGTCACCGTGCCGGCCGACCTGGCCTCCTTCACCGGCCGCGACGGGCGCCGGGTGGTCGAACCGGGCGAGCTGGAGCTGCGTCTGGCGGCGTCCAGCAGCGACGCCCGGCTGACGGCGACGGTCACCCTGACCGGCCCCGCACGCCAGGTGGACCACACCCGCCGGTTCCACGCGCGCTTCGAGGAGGAGCCGACGCACCCTGCCGTCTGACCCACCCCCGCGGCGGGGGGCGCGGCCCCCCCCCCCCCCCGGCCGCGCCCCCCGCCGGGGCCCCCCCCCCCCCCCCGCGGGGCCCGGGCCCACGGCGCGGTCAGCCCCGCCGCACGGTGACGGCCACCAGGCCGCCCGGGGCGGCCTGAACCCAGGCCCGGCCGGCCGTCCGGCGTACGACGCTCGCGCCGCCGTCGGCCGTGATCCGCCAGGCGCCCGGCGGCAGGGACAGTTCCGTCACCCGGGAGCCGTGCGGCGCCGCGCGGTAGACCAGCCGGTACACGCCCGCCCGGGCGTCGTACGCGGCGAAGCGGACCGTGCCCGCCACGGCCTGCGCGTACGGCTCGGCGGTCAGCTCCTTGTGGGCGCGGAAGGCGCCGGCGCCGTCGACCGCGCAGTACCCGCCGCCGTAGCACCACACATAGCCCGCCCAGCCGGACGCGTAGCGGCCCAGGGAGGCCATCGCGTCCCGGTAGAAGCGGTCCATGTGCGGCAGGGAGCTGTCCGGCGGACCCCACTCGCCGACCACCACCGGGACCCGGTACCGCCTCGGGTACGCGGTGACGGCCCGCTCGTACGCCTCGATCCAGCCGGCCCCGGGGTCGTAGTCGGCGCCCGCCTCCATGGCCGCGTTGTAGAAGTGCGGCGCGTACACGACCCGGGGATCGTGGACGCGGCCGAGGCCGGTCGGTACGCCCTCGCCCACGATCGGGGTCGGCTCCACGAACAGCCAGGCGTCCCGGTCGGCCGAACGGACGGCTTCGGCCAGGCGGTTGTACATCGGCGTCAGCTGCTCGCGTTCGATGCGGCGCGCGGCCGTCGGCAGGTCCTCCCCGGGCTTCGGCTCACCCATCGGCTCGTTGATCAGGTCGTAGCCGAGCACGGCCGGATGGCGGGCGAACCGGGCGGCGAGGGTGCGCCACATCCCGGCCTGGGCGCGCCGCAGGTCCTCGTCCTCGTAGAGATGGGTGAAGGCGCGCTGCACGGCGGGTTCGAAGTACTCGGCGAACCAGTCGTCCGGGCGCGCGGTGAACGGCAGCCCATCCGTCCGGGTCGCCCACTCCGGTATGCCGCGGTGGCCGAAGGCGGGTCCGAAGACGTCCTGGTGGGCGTCGATGACGACCTTCACGTCGTGGCGCCGGGCCCAGTCCAGAACGCGCTCGATCTTCCGCAGGTAACTTTGGCTGTACTGTCCTGGCCGGGGCTCCAGGTCGTCCCAGAAGACCAGCAGCCGGGCGAAGTCGAAGCCCCGGGCGCGCATGTCCCGCAGATGGCGTTCGGTGACGGCGGTCAGGGCCTCCTCGCCCCGGTGCGCCTTGTCCTCGATGTTCCAGCCGCGCAGGGTGAGCACCCGCCCCTGCCGGTCGGTGAGCCGGGGGACGTCCTGCCCCGTCTCCCCGGCGTGGGCGGTGACGGGGGTCAGGAGGGCGGCGAGGACCGCGCCCGCCGTCAGCATCGCTCGCAGCACAGGAAACCTCCGGTGAGCCGGCGTCGAGTTCCTTGACTTCGCGTGCACTTCAAACTGAACACTCCCGTGCTATCAGCCGTGAACGGGAAGGACCAGCATGAAGTACCGCACCATCGGCACCGATCCGGCCACCCGCCGGAAGGTGAGCGTGCTCGCGCTCGGCGCGATGCTGTTCGGGTCGCGCACCGACGAGAAGACCTCCTTCGCCGTCCTCGACCGCTATGTCGAGGCCGGCGGGACCTTCATCGACACCTCCGACAACTACGCCTTCTGGGAGGACGGGGGCCAGGGCGGTCAGAGCGAGGAACTGCTCGGGCGGTGGCGGCGCAGCCGGGGCATCGGCGAGGAGATCGTCATCGCCACCAAGCTCGGCGCCCGGCCCCTCGCCCCCGGCACCAGCTACACCGGCAACGCCGAGGGTCTGTCCGCCAAGGTCATCCGGGAGTCGGCCGAACGCAGCCGGGAACTGCTCGGCGTGGACCGGCTGGACCTGCTCTACGCGCACATAGAGGACCCCGCCGTCCCGCTCGCGGAGACCGTCGAGGGCTTCGCCGCGCTCGTCGCCGAGGGCACTGTCGGCCTGCTCGGCGTCAGCAACCACGCGGTGTGGCGGGTGGAACGGGCCCGCGCCCTCGCTGCGGCGGCGGGACTGCCGGGGTACGAGGTGCTCCAGTACCAGCACAGCTATCTGCGCCCGCGCACGGACGTGCCGAGCGAGCTGTTCCCGGACGGCAGCCTCGGCGGCGCCGACGCCCAGCTCCTGAGCTACCTGCGGGCCGAGCCGGAGCTGACCCTGGTCGCCTACTCACCGCTGCTCACCGGTGCCTACACCCGCGCCGACAAGCCGCTGCCGCCGGACTACGACCACCCCGGCACCCCGGCCCGGCTCACGGTGCTGCGCGAGGTGGCCCGGGAGACCGGGGCGACCGTCAACCAGGTCGTGCTCGCCTGGCAGTCGGGCGGCGAGCTGCCCCTGATCCCGCTCGTCGGCGCCTCCTCGGTGGCCCAGCTCGACGAGAGTCTCGCCGCCGTCGACCTGGAACTCACCGAGGAACAACGCGCCCGGCTGGACGCGGCTCACTGACCGCGCGGCTCGCGTACGACGGCACGGCCCACTTGCGGTGCGGCTTGGGCGCGAGCGCGGGGCTCACTGATCATGCGGCTTGCGCACGACCGCGGGGCTCAGTGGTCGTGCGGCTCCCATACGACCGACGGCTCACTGATCGTGCGGCTTGCGCACGACCCCCGCACGACCGCGGGGCTCACTGACCGCGCGGCTCGCGTACGACGGCCACGTCACCGGGTGCGACGGTGACCGTGCCGGTCGTCTCCTTGCCGGTCAGCAGCTCGAACGAGCCCGGCAGCACCGGGACTTCGGCGCCCTGACCGGTGTGGTCGATGACGAACAGGTAGTCCGCCTCCGGGCCGCGCCGGCGGACCACCTCCACCCCGGGCGGGGCGGTCCGCACCGGCGTCACGCCCGCCTCCTCGCGGACGCGGTCCAGCAGCGCGGCCAGCGTGGCCGGGTCGGGCAGGGTGGCCAGGTACCAGGCGGACCCGGTGCCGTGCGCGAGGCGGGTCACCGCCGGAACCCCGGCCAGAGGCCCGTCGGCGTACGAGGCGACCGCCTCGGCACCCGCGAGCCGCAGCCGCTCCGACCACAGGGAGCCCGTCGCCCCGTCCGGCACGGCACCGCTCAGCGCGACCGGTTCCCCGGGCAGCAGCGGGAACGGCTCGTCGGAACGGACGCCCAGCACCTCCCGGAACGCTCCTGGGTAACCACCCAGCCGGGCATGGCAGTTCTCGTCCACCGCCCCGCTGTGGAAGCCGACCGCCAGGGTGCCGCCGCCCGCGGCGTACGACGTGAGGTTCGCCGCGCCCGCCTCGTCGACCAGGTACAGGTTCGGGGCCAGCACCAGCCGGTAGCCGGTCAGGTCCGCGTCCGGCCGGACGAAGTCCACGGCCACGCCCGACCGCCACAGCGGCTCGTACCAGGCCCGGACCAGGTCCAGGTAGCACAGCTCGCCGCTGGGCTGGGAGGGGAGTTCCAGGGCCCAGCGGGCGTTCCAGTCCCAGACGATCGCGACCTCGGCGGTGCCGGTGCTGCCGCGCACCTCGGCCAGCGCCTTCAGGTCGGCGCCGAGCCGGACCACGTCCCGCCAGATCTGGCTGTCCGTCCCGGCGTGCGGCACCATCGCCGAGTGCCACTGCTCGGCACCCGCCTTGGACTGCCGCCACTGGAAGTACGCGATGCCGTCCGCGCCGCGCGCCACGTGGGCGAGCGCGTCCCGGCGCAACTGACCGGGGTCCTTCGCTCGGTTGACGGGCTGCCAGTTGACCGCGCCGGTCGAGTGCTCCATCAGCAGCCACGGGCCGTCCGCGAGCGAGCGCGTCAGGTCGCCGCTGAGCGCGATGTCGATCTGCGGCTCGGGGTCGGTGGACCGGAGGTAGTGGTCGTTGGAGACGATGTCCAGCTCGGGGGCCCAGCGCCAGTAGTCCAGGGCGTCGAAGCTGAAGTTCACCATGAAGTTGGTGGTGGCCGGGACCGTGGGCGCCGCCGCCCGGAGCACGTCCCGTTCCGCCGTGTACAGCGACAGCAGCTCGTCGGAGCAGAACCGCCGCCAGTCCAGCCGGTGCGTCGGGTTGGACACGGCGCCGGTGGCGCGCGGCGGCAGGATCTCGTCCCAGTCGTAGTACCACTGGGACCAGAACGCGGTGCCCCAGGCGTGGTTGAGGGCCGCCAGATCGTCGCCGTACCGGTCGCGCAGCCAGCGCCGGAAGGCCGCCGCGCTGGTGTCGCAGTAGCAGGCCGCGTTGTGGCAGCCGTACTCGTTGTGCACGTGCCACATGCGGACCGCCGGGTGGTCCGCGTACCGCTCGGCGAGCGCGCCCGCGATGCGCAGCGCGGCCTGCCGGTAGGCGGGGCTGGACGGGCAGAACGTCTGGCGGCTGCCGTAGGAGAGGGTACGGCCGTCCCGGTCGGCGGGCAGTGCTTCCGGGTGGGCCCGGAAGAACCAGGCCGGCGGCGCCGCCGTGGGCGTGGCGAGGTCGGCGGCGATGCCGTTCTCGTGCAGCAGGTCCAGGATCTTGTCCATGCGCGAGAAGTCGTACACGCCCTCGGACGGCTCCAGCAGGGCCCACGAGAAGATGCCGACGCTGACCAGGTTCACCCCGGCCTCGCGCATCAGGCGCATGTCCTCGGCCCACACCTCCTCGGGCCACTGCTCGGGGTTGTAGTCGCCGCCGTAGGCGATGCCGGGGACGGACAGAGTGCGCTTCACGGTGGTCTCTTTCAAGTGCGGGCCCCTCAGCCCTTGTTGGAGCCCAGGGTCAGGCCGCTGACGAACTGGCGCTGGAGCACGAAGTACACGATCAGGGTGGGGATCGCGGTCAGCAGCGCGCCGGCGGCGACCAGGTTGGGGTCGGTGAAGTACTGCCCGGAGAGGTTGTTCAGCGCCGAGGTGATCGGCATGTTCTCACCGGTGGAGATCAGCACGAGGGCCCAGAAGAAGTCGTTGTAGATCCAGATGGACAGCAGCGTCGCCAGGGCCGCCATCGCCGGCTTGCACAGCGGCAGCGTGATCTGCCAGTACAGCCGCCACACCGAGGCGCCGTCGACCAGCGCGGCCTCGGTCAGCTCGTGCGGCAGCGAGCGCATGTAGTTGCTCAGCACGAACGCGCAGAAGCCGGACTGGAACGCCACGTGGATCAGGACGAGGCCGAGCGCGGAGTCGTACAGCTTGCCGCTCGCGGTGATGCCCGGCAGGTCGGTGAGCAGGTACAGCCGGTACAGCGGGGTGATGATGACCTGCTGCGGCAGCAGGTTGCCCGCCGTGAAGACGAGCAGCAGCGCCAGGTTGAGCCGGAAGTCGAAGCGGCTGACGTAGAAGGCGACCATCGACGACAGGAACAGCGTCAGCAGTACGGCCGGCACCGCGATGATGAGCGTGTTGCCGAAGTAGTGGAGCATGTCCGACTGCTGGAACGCGTTTTTGAAGTTGTCGAAGTTCAGCGTGTCCGGCCAGGAGACGTATCCCTTGGCGCTGGTCTCGCTGTAGGGGCGCAGGGCCGAGAAGACCGCCCAGAGCAGGGGCGCCAGCCAGGCGAGGGCGGTGCCCGCGAGGAAGACGTGCAGCAGGATCCGGGCCGGCCGGATCGGGGTACGCCGCTTTCCCAGGGCGCTCACGGTGCTCATGCGCGCCGCTCCTTCCGGAAGGTGGCGATCAGGTACGGGATGATGACGGCGAGGGAGATCACCAGCAGGACGACGGCGATGGCGGAGCCGTATCCGATGCGGCTGGACTCGCCGATGATGTTGTTGGTGACCAGGATCGACAGCAACTCGGTGCCCTGGGCGCCCTTGTTGAAGACGAAGACCAGGTCGAAGGCGCGCAGTGCCTCGATGATGGTGACGACGAGGACGACCGTGTTGGTCGGGCGCAGGGTCGGGAAGATGACGTTCTTGAACGTCTGCCACTCGCCCGCGCCGTCCAGCGCGGACGCCTCCCTGAGCGACGGGTCGACGCTCTTCAGGCCGGCCAGGTAGAGGATCATCATGTAGCCGGCGTGCCGCCAGGACGCGGCGATCAGGACGGCCCACAGGTTGAGGTCGGGGTCGCCGATCCAGTCGATGTAGTGGCCCGGCTCGTTGGCGCCGATGATGCTGTTGATCAGGCCCGTGTCCGGGTTGTAGACCAGCTGCCAGACGAAGCCGATGCACGCCATCGAGATGACGACGGGCAGGAAGTACGCGGTCTGGTAGACCCGGCTGAACCGGATCCGTTTGTCGAGCTGAACGGCGAGGAACAGGCCGAACGGCGTCGGGATCAGGATCAGTACGACGAACCAGACGACGTTGTGCTGGACGGCCGGCCAGAACTGCGGGTTGTCGGTGAAGAGCTGCTTGAAGTTGTCCAGGCCGACCCACTTGATCGAGTCGAACCCGATGCCGTCCCAGGTGGTGAAGGCGAGGAGGATCGAGGCGAGGGCGGTGACCCAGACGAGGATCACGTGCAGGACGGTGGGCACGCCCGCCATGAGGGCGAGCGTGATCCGGTCACGGCGGGTCAGCAGGCGACGGTGTCCCTGCGAGACCCGCTTCTTCGCGGGCGCGGCCCCCGGAGCCGGCACGGCCGCCGGCTCCGGGGTCTTCGTCGTCGTGTCGGTGGTCATCGGGGCGCTCACGAGGACGTGAAGATGGTCTTCTTCTGGCGCTCGATGGACGACAGCAGGCTGTCCACGCCCTTGGGGTTCTGGAGGAACTTCTGCAGGCCCGGCTGCATCACCGTGGAGGTGAAGTCGGGGCGGCTGTCGCGGTCCATGAACTGGGTGAGGCTCTTGGCGCTGCCGATCATCTCGAACGCCTTCTTCTGCAGCGGCGAGTAGGAGGAGGTGTCGGCCTTGCTGGAGGCGGCGACCACGCTCGGGTCGGTCTTCAGGTACAGCTCCTCGGCCGCCGGGCTGCCCAGGTACTCCAGGAGCTTGACGACACCCGCGTGGTTCTTCGGGGACTTGCTGACCATGAAGCCGTCGGTCGGGGCCTCGACGGTGTCCTGGCCGTACGCGGAGTTGATCTCCGGGAAGGCGAAGAAGTCGAGGTCGTCCAGGTCGGCCTTGTCGGTGAACTGCTGGGCCACGAACGAGCCGAGGAGGTACATGCCGGCCTTCTTCGCGACCAGGCTCTGCGCGGCGTCCTGCCAGGTGCGGCCCATGAAGCCGTCCTGGTGGTAGGGGAGGATCTCGGCCCAGTGGTCGAAGACGTCCTTCACCTTGGCGTCGGTCCAGGCCGCCTTGCCGGCCATCAGCTCGACGTGGAAGTCGTAGCCGTTCAGGCGGAAGTTGATCTGGTCGAAGGTGCCCATCGCCGGCCAGGCGTCCTTGTCGCCGAAGGCGATCGGGACCAGGCCGTCCTTCTTCATCTGCTTGCACAGGGCGACGAAGTCGTCCCAGGTGGTGGGGACCTTGTAGCCGTGCTGCCGGAAGACGCTCTTGCGGTAGAAGACCGCCCAGGGGTAGGTGGTCAGCGGCACGAAGTAGTACTTGCCGTCCTCGCCCTTGCTGAGCTTCTTCATCGCCTCGGGGAAGTTGTCCCCGATCTTCGCCCACACGTCGTCGATCGGCGAGGCCAGCTTCTTCGCCGCGAAGAACTGCATGCGGTATCCGGCGAACCAGTTGAACACGTCGTCCGGCGTGCCCTGCAGATACGAGTTGATCTGCTCCTGGAAGGTGTTGTGGTCCTTGGTGTTCACATCGACGGTGAGGCCGGACTGCTTCTTGAAGGCCGCGTAGACGCTCTCGAAGGCCTTCTTGGGCACCGCGTCCGAGGCGTTCGAGCCCAGGGTGACGGTCTTCGGGTCGGATCCGGAACCGCTGCCTCCGCAGGCGGACAGCAGGGGTATGCCGGCGCCCGCGAGCAGGGCGGCACCGCCGGCCCCGCGCAGCAGGGAACGGCGGCTGGGACCCGGGACGGAGAGACCGGAAGGGGAGAGGCGCATGGCGGCTCCTGAAGGAATACAGGGTTCGGCCAAGGGGATGAGTTGATCACCGAAAGGTTCGAAACCGCTCAGAAACCAACTCGACCGAACATCGTGGGCGTAATAACAGCCCCATGTCCGCTCATGCGTCAATAGCTCCGGTCGCACTGGGGTGTCTCTTGCCCGAAACGTAATCGTCACCGTCACCTGCACCGTTGACGACGGCGGGACGGAACGGCCCCCTCGGCCCGGGCGGCCGAGGGGGCTGTGTGAAACAGATCGTTCCGTTTCAGCTTCTGACCAGCAGTTGGAAGTCGAACGCGTACCGGGACGCCCGGTAGACATGGCTGCCGTGCTCCACCGGCCGGCCCGCGTCGTCGTAGGCGGTGCGCCGCATGGTCAGCAGGGCCGCGCCCTCGGGCTCCTCCAGCAGGGCGCCCTCCTCGGCGCTCGCGGCGCGTGCGCCGATGGACTGGCGGGCGCTGTGCAGGACGATGCCCGCGCAGCGCAGCATCCGGTACAGGCCCGTGGACTCCAGCCGCTCGGTGCCGAGTTCCAGCAGGGACGCGGGCAGGTGGTTGCGCAGGAACGCCACCGGCCGGCCGTGTGTGCGGCGCAGCCGCTCCAGTACGACGACCTCGGCGCCCTCCGGCAGGCCCAGGGCGGCGGCCACGTCGGGGGGCGCCGGGATCCGCTCGTTGCGCAGCACCCGGGTGGTCGGGCCCTGTCCGGCCGACTCCAGGTCGTCGTAGAGGCTGCTGAGTTCCAGCGAGCGTTTGACCTGGCTGTGCACCACCTGCGTACCGACCCCGCGGCGGCGTACCAGCAGCCCCTTGTCGACCAGGGACTGGATCGCCTGGCGGACGGTCGGCCGGGACAGTCCGAGCCGCGCCGACAGGTCGACCTCGTTGCCGAGCAGGTTCCCCGGCACCAGGACGCCGCGCTCGATGGCCGCCTCCAGCTGCTGGGCGAGCTGGTGGTACAACGGCACCGGGCTCGACCGGTCCAGGGCGAAGGTCACGGGATCCAGCGTGCGATCACCCGGTGCCGTTCGCTGCGGGGTGCGGTGTACTGGGCTCATGCCTGTCAGGTGTAGGTCCCGGCGCCGAGGGTGTCAATGCTTTGTACTTACATTCAGACCTGCTCGTGAAATGATGTCTTAACAAAGTATTGACAGCGGGCTCGACAGAGGCTTGTATCCCGTCCCAACGCAACAGCGTCCTTGCCCCGTCGCACGCACAGTGAGGTGCAGGAAAGATGGACCGCTCTTCTCGACCCCGCTCCCGCGGACTGGCCCCCCTCGTGGCGATGGCCGCCGCGGCAGCCCTCACCCTCGCCGGCTGCTCCAGCGGTTCCGGCGGCAAGAAGGCCGAGGAGGAAGCGGCGAACGCCTCCGCGGGCAAGGCCGACACCCCCCGCATGACCGTCGCCCTGGTCACCCACCAGGCGCCCGGCGACACCTTCTGGGACACCGTCCGCAAGGGCGCGGAGGCCGCGGCGGCCAAGGACAACATCAAGCTGATCTACTCCGCCGACCCCAACGCGGGCAACCAGGCCACCTACGTGCAGAACGCGATCGACCAGAAGGTCGACGGCATCGCGGTCACCCTGGCCAAGCCCGACGCGATGAAGGGTGCCATCGCCAAGGCCGAGCAGGCCGGCATCCCGGTGGTCGGCCTCAACTCCGGACTGAGCGACTGGAAGAAGCTCGGCCTGCTGGAGTTCTTCGGGCAGGACGAGAGCGTGGCGGGCGAGGCGTTCGGCGGCAAGCTCAACACCACCGGCGCGAAGAAGATCGTCTGCGTGATCCAGGAACAGGGCAACGTGGGCCTCACCCAGCGCTGCGACGGCGTGAAGAAGACGTTCAAGGGCACCACTGAGACCCTGTACGTGAACGGCACCGACATGCCGTCCGTGAAGTCGACCATCACGGCCAAGCTGAAGCAGGACAAGTCCGTCGACACCGTCGTCACCCTCGGCGCCCCCTTCGCCCTGACCGCGGTGCAGTCGGTGGGCGACGCGGGCAGCAAGGCGAAGGTGGCCACCTTCGACCTCAACAAGGACCTGGTCAAGGCGGTGCAGAAGGGCACCATCGAGTTCGCCGTCGACCAGCAGCCCTACCTCCAGGGCTACCTGGCGGTCGACTCGCTGTGGCTCTACAAGAACAACGGCAACTACAGCGGCGGCGGTGAGCAGGCCGTGCTCACCGGCCCGGCCTTCGTGGACAAGTCCAACGTCGACAAGGTCGCCGGGTTCGCCGCGAAGGGCACCCGGTGATGAGCATGGCCCAGCAGGCTGAGCCGGCGGTCGGCAGGCCGCCGGCATCCGGCCCGAAGCAGACCGACGGCCGTACCGCCCGGCGCCCGCTGCCCCTGAGGCTGCTGGCCCGGCCCGAGGTGGGTGTCTTCCTCGGCGCCGTCGCCGTCCTGGTCTTCTTCCTGATCACGGCGCCGCCGGTGCGCGACGGCAGCTCGATGGCGAACATCCTGTACCAGTCCTCGACCATCGGCATCATGGCCCTCCCGGTGGCCCTGCTGATGATCGGCGGGGAGTTCGACCTCTCCTCCGGCGTCGCCGTGATCTCCTCGGCGCTCACCGCGAGCATGCTCAGCTACCAGCTGACCCTGAACGTGTGGACCGGCGTGATCGTCGCCCTGATCGTGTCCCTCGCGATCGGCGCCTTCAACGGCTGGATGGTGGTGAAGACCGGGCTGCCCAGCTTCCTGGTCACCCTCGGCACCTTCCTGATCCTCCAGGGTGCCAACCTCGCCGTCACCAAGCTGGTCACCGGCAACGTCGCCACCGACGACATCAGTGACATGGACGGCTTCGACCAGGCCAGGAAGGTCTTCGCCTCCTCCTTCGACGTGGGCGGGGTCCAGGTGAAGATCACCGTGGTCTGGTGGCTGGTCTTCGCGGCCCTCGCGACCTGGGTGCTGCTGCGTACCAAGTACGGCAACTGGATCTTCGCCGTCGGCGGCAACAAGGACAGCGCCCGCGCGGTCGGCGTCCCGGTGAGGTTCACCAAGATCACCCTGTTCATGCTGGTCGGCTTCGGCGCCTGGTTCGTCGGCATGCACAACCTGTTCTCGTTCAACACCGTGCAGTCCGGCGAGGGCGTCGGCCAGGAGCTGATCTACATCGCCGCGGCCGTCATCGGCGGCTGCCTGCTCACCGGCGGCTACGGCTCCGCGATCGGCCCGGTCTTCGGCGCCTTCATGTTCGGCATGGTGCAGCAGGGCATCGTCTACGCCGGCTGGAACCCCGACTGGTTCAAGGCCTTCCTCGGCGTGATGCTCCTCGGCGCCGTCCTGATCAATCTGTGGGTCCAGCGCACGGCGACCCGGAGGTAAGCGATGACCGACAACACCACCGGAACCCATGGCGCCGTCCTCCAGGACAGCGTTCCCGCCCCGGACGGGCCCCTGGTCGAACTGCGCGGCGCCGGCAAGTCCTACGGCAACATCCGCGCCCTGCACGGCGTCGACCTGAAGGTCCACGCCGGCCGGGTGACCTGCGTGCTCGGCGACAACGGCGCCGGCAAGTCCACCCTCATCAAGATCATCTCGGGGCTGCACCAGCACACCGAGGGCGAGTTCCTCGTCGACGATCAGCCGGTGCGGTTCACCACCCCGCGCGAGGCCCTGGACCGGGGCATCGCCACCGTCTACCAGGACCTCGCCACCGTCCCGCTGATGCCGGTGTGGCGGAACTTCTTCCTCGGCTCCGAGATGACCAAGGGCCCCTGGCCGCTGCGCCGTCTGGACATCGCCCGCATGAAGGAGACCGCCGACCACGAACTGCGCAACATGGGCATCGTCCTGGACGACCTGGAACAGCCCATCGGCACCCTCTCCGGCGGCCAGCGCCAGTGCGTGGCCATCGCCCGCGCCGTCTACTTCGGCGCCCGCGTCCTCATCCTCGACGAGCCCACCGCCGCCCTCGGCGTCAAGCAGTCCGGTGTGGTGCTGAAGTACATCGCCGCCGCCCGCGACCGCGGCCTCGGCGTCATCTTCATCACCCACAACCCCCACCACGCCTACATGGTCGGCGACCACTTCGGCGTCCTGCGCCTCGGCACCCTGGAGCTGAGCGCCGAACGCAGCGAGATCGGCCTCGAAGAGCTGACCAACCACATGGCCGGCGGCGCCGAACTCGCCGCGCTCAAGCACGAGCTGGCCCAGGTGCGCGGCGTCGACGTGGAGGAGCTGCCCGAGGAGGGCGACCTCAGCGCACCCGTCGCGACCTCCCCGGAAGGAACCCCCTGATCATGGCGCACCCCACCCCGCTCGACCGCATCCGGGTCGGCTCGGCCCCCGACTCCTGGGGCGTCTGGTTCCCCGACGACCCCCAGCAGGTGCCCTGGGAACGCTTCCTCGACGAGGTCGCCGAGGCCGGATACGACTGGATCGAACTCGGCCCCTACGGCTACCTCCCCACCGACCCCGCGCGGCTCACCGACGAGGTGGCCAAGCGGAACCTGAAGGTCTCGGCGGGCACGGTCTTCACCGGCATGCACCGCGGCCCCGCCGTCTGGGAGGAGACCTGGGCGCACGTCAGCCAGGTCGCCGCGCTCACCCAGGCGATGGGCGCCCGGCACCTGGTCGTCATCCCCTCCTTCTGGCGGGACGACAAGACCGCCGAGATCCTCGAGCCGCCCGAGCTGAGTGCCGAACAGTGGGCGCACCTGACGAAGGGCATGGAACGGCTCGGCCACGAGGTCAAGGAGACCTACGGCCTGGACATCGTCGTGCACCCGCACGCCGACACCCACATCGACACCGAGGAACACGTCGAGCGCTTCCTGGACTCGACCGACAGCGAGCTGGTCAACCTCTGCCTGGACACCGGGCACTACGCCTACTGCGGCGGGGACAGCGTCAAGCTGATCGAGACCTACGGCGAGCGCATCGGGTACCTGCACCTCAAGCAGGTCGACCCGGACATCCTCGCCGAGGTGGTCGCGGGCGGGGTGCCGTTCGGGCCGGCCGTGCAGCGCGGGGTGATGTGCGAACCGCCCTCCGGGGTCCCGGAGCTGGGACCGGTGCTGGAGGCGGCACAGAAGCTGGGCGTGGAGCTGTTCGCCATCGTCGAGCAGGACATGTACCCGTGCGAGCCGGACAAGCCGCTGCCGATCGCGGTACGCACCCGGCGCTTCCTGCGGTCCTGCGGGGCCTGAGGGCCGGGTGGTCCCCCTGGAACCGGGCCGCGGTGCCGACGACCGCGGCCCGGTTCCTGCGCTGTCCCGGGGGATTCGGCCACCGGGCGGCCGGGAACCAACGGGGTCACGCGGGCGTTGTGACCGACAACGGGGAACGCCCGCGCGGACGGGAGGACGAGATGACACACCGTACGGACGCTCGCACCACATCCCAGGACCCGGCCGACGCCGTGGCCCGGCGCCGCGACCGCTTCGGCACGCTGCCGGAGCGGATACGCCCGCAGGACACGGTGGAGACGAAGCCGGCGACGGTGCCGGACCCGGCGCGGGACACCTACAACCCGGACGAGTGGCTGATCCGGTACTGCGGCTGACCGACACGCCGACGGCGCCGGGCCCCTGCCCGGCGCCGGCGGCGGGTCGGGCCGGCCCCCCCCCCCGCCCCGCGCCGGACCCGCCCG
>NZ_JBFATL010000044.1:0-71128 GCF_040678315.1 Streptomyces sp. NPDC052721
GGGCCGGATTGGCCAGACCCCGGTCGTGAGGGTGAGGGGCAGGGGCTCGGGGCGCGTGTCGATGGCGGGTATGGCCTGCTACAAGCCGGGCCGGCTCGGCTGACAAGTCGGTACGGCGGCGCGCTGAGGGGCGCCGGTGACGGGCTGCCGGAGGCCGCAGCAGACAGGGCAGATGGCTGTCAGGGCTGGGGGTCCGATGCGTGCCAGGTTGACGTCCTGTTCGGCCTCGCCGCCTTGACGCTCGGACAGGAGGAGCACCGACACGTCGTTGCCGGCCACGGCGCCGAGTCGGCCTCGGCTGATCCATGCGTGGTGGTTGTTGCGAAGTCTGCCGGCGATTCGCTGGCTGGCCGAGCACGGTTTCGACTCGACTGCGCCCGGCTGTGGAACATCTCAAGGTGCTCAACTAGCTGGCTGCTCATTGGGTGACGGCTCTTCGAACTCGGTACTTGCAATGAGAAAGAGAGCGCACAACAGTCTCGGCGCCGATGGGGTTGGCGTTGTGCACGTAGACAGTGCCGATCTGGAACGGGTTTCCTTGAAAGGCTGCCTCGTCCAGGAGGGTCACCATCGGCATGATGCTGTCATCCTCGCCGAGGTCGTGGTCGAGCCAGAGCTCGTCGATGAAGATGTCCTGGTGCTCTTGGAGGAGTTGAACTCCTTCACGGCTTGTGCGGGCGAGCCGTGTCGGTTGGGGCTGCGTCTTGAGGTCGTCGATGGCGAGGATGATCGGTGTGGGTTCAGGAGAGGGTTGCTGCGCTTGACCTTCATGCCCCGGGGGGGGCGACCAGGCCACCGGTACCCAGCAGCACGCGCACCCCGTCGGCCCCACCGGGATCGAGATCCTGTCGGTCGTCGTCGACGACCTCACCCCACGCCCGGAGAGGCCCGCCGGGACGGAGCGGGAACGGCTCACCCGCCTCGCCGTGCCGTACCTGGGATACCTCCGCCCCGGTCACGAGGTGGACCACGCGAGATCGCCCTCACGTTGACCCTGTGGGCGGGCCCGTAACTGGCCGCACTGCTCGACCATGATTACCAGCGGATCAACGCCTATACCGGTGCCGGGAGCTGATCGGCAACGACGCGCCACCGATGCGCGGCAGAGCCGGCGCGATAGCGGTCGAGGCTGAACGGCTGAGCTGAGGAGCGCTGCGGCCAGTGACCGGTCGGGGGTCCGGCACCCGGCAGGCCCGGCCCGCTCCCCTGCCGTGCGGTGCCCGCCCGGGCGGGGAAGCATCGGACGCCACGGCGGCCGCGCGGACGCAGGGACGGGTGAACGGCGCCGGACCGGCTGCCGGCCGGAGGGTTCCAGACAGACACCGCGTCGCGGGCGTCCAAGCGGCGGCGCGGCCGAGGGGAATGGCAGTTCCCGATGGATCTGACCGGCGACGGGCCGATGCGGGGAGGGGCCGGACGGCAGGTGGCGCAGGTGGTGGCGGCCGGACTGCTGAGGGCGGCCGGGACGACGCCGCCAAGGGGGGTGGGGCCCAACAGCACGGCGGCGCGCGGCGGCAGTTGCGGGTGAAACGTGATGGTCAGGACCGTTCCGGTGCGGTTGGCGGGCGGCCACCGCCTGGACAGCGCCCCGTACCAGGGGATGTCAGCCGGCGGCGATCGCCCCGCGCACGGCCTTCGCGATGGCCCGCTGGCCGTCCGGGAGCGGGTGCCCCCGGTTGTCGCCACCATTGCGGCCCACGTCGTACACCCACGGTTCCGTGGAGCACAGCTCGTGGCCGTCCAGGACCCCGTTCACCGACAGGTACGACACCTTGGCGGTGCCGGCCGCCGTGCGGCTCGCGGCGTCGAGCTTGGCCGCCAGGCGGTTGAGGCCGGTGCGTTCGGCCGGGGTGAGCCAGCCGCAGCGCGTGGTCTCCTCCTGCTTGTCGGGGAAGAGCCGGGGGTAGCCCACGACCAGCACCCGCGAGGTGCGCGGGACGGTCGACCGCACCAGGGCGTACGAGCTGCGCAGCAGCCCCGGCAGCGGCCCGGCGACGTACGACTCGGCGTGGGCGATGGTGCGGTCGGCGACGCAGTCGGAGACGAAGCAGTGTGTCAGGATCCGCGAGAAGCCGACGTCGTTGCCCCCGATGGTGAGGGTCACCAGCCCCGGCGCCGGTGAGAGGCCATTCAACTGCTTCGTCACCTGGGCGGGCTCACCTTTGAAGGACTCCGTGAACGCCGAGGCCTTCGCCCCCGAGCAGGCGAAGTGCCCGACCAGGTGCACGCCCGGGTCTTCCGCCCCCACCAGGCGTGGCCACGCTTGCGCGGTGCGGTGGCATGTCCCGGACCCGGCGTCGAAGGGCGGGTTGCCCTCGCCCGAGGAGTACGAGTCGCCGAGCGCCGCCATCCGCACCGGCGCGGGCAGCGCCCGGGCGGACTTCAGGAGTGTGGCCCGGGGCTCGTCCATGCCGACGCCGGTGTGCCCGAGGGAGAAGAGCGTCCGCCGCCACGTCGTGCAGGCCTGGTCGGCGCAGACCGATTTGATGAAGTACACCCGGTCCTCGGCGAATCCGTACACGTTGGTGTGCTGGCCGAGGGCGCCGTCGAGGTCGCCGCTGTCGAAGGAGTCGAGCAGCGCACCAGTGCTGTGGCTGAGCACGTCCACGTGCAGGCTCACGCGCGTGTAGCCGTCGTACACCATGTTGGAGGGGAGCAGGATTCGCCCGCGGCTGTCGGCGTGGACGCTCAGCGCGCCGTAGGACCGGTCCTCGCCGCGCTCCAGGACGGTGCGTGAGAAGAGCCTGTGGGCCTTGGTGTCGAAGGCCATGACGCGGTCCGGGTCGGGCACGTCCGTGCGGGAGCCGCTGAGGAGGACGGGCATGCCCCAGGACGCCGCGGACCACTCGTTGACGTTCGCCACGGTGCAGTAGGGGAAGGTGTAACGGCCGGTGCGGCCCGAGGTGTTGAAGACCTCGATGCGGTTGACGGCGTAGTACGCGGCGCAGTCCGGACGGGTCGTGGTGCCGGTGCGGTCGGTCAGGTACGCGAAGACGTGGCCGTCCGGGTTGACCGCGAGCCGCTGGGCCATCTCCTTGGCCGAGCCGACCACCTTGACGCGCGCGTATTCGTGGCCTCGGTAGTCCAGGAAGCGGACCCCTTCGCTGTCGTCGCCGTAGGTCGCCACCAGTCCGCGCCGGTGCGTGCCGACCAGTTCGTACGCGGTCGCCGAGCGATTGATGAAGAGGAGCGCGCCGGTTGTGGCCGAGATCCCGAACACGGCGTTCTGGGGGCCGCAGGGAGTGTACGCGCTCGCGGTCCCGTACACGTTGCCGTCGGCGCCGTTCATCAGCTTCCACACGCCCAGGGGCGCGTTGTTGCAGGTGGAGGTGATCGGACGGGACCACAGGAGGTCCGCGCCGCGGTAGGCCACGACGGTCGACGGGTCCCGGTTGTCCGGATGCGGGCGGGGCCGGATGCCGACCGTCAGGCCGGAGCCGGTGACCGTGCCGACGCACATGGCCAACGCGCCTGCGGGCGCGCCCGGCAGGGCCGTGCCGGTCGCGTCGAAGCGGCGCGTGGCGGGGGCGGTGCCGGCGGATCCGTCGCAGTCCTGCACGGTGACGCCGCCCTTGGGGTCGGTCTCCAGCCGCGCGGAGGCGGCGCCCGGAACCGGGCGCTGCCAGGAGCCGGGCGCTGCCTGCGACGGGGGCGCATCCGCCTGCGCCGCGGGTGCGGCCGGCGGGCCGGCGCCCAGCACCAGGAAGGCGGCGGCCAGGATCCCCGCGATGCGCCACCTGCCCCGGGCCCTCACCGGCCTGCGCCACCCGTCCGTCGTCCCCGCCGTGACTGTGTGTTCGAACAAGAGCCCCCGCCCCTCCCCTGGGCCCGGACACCGGGTGCGGTGGCCGGAGCGGGGCCACGGTACCGCCGCGCGCGTGATCGCGGTGGCCGAATGCTCCGGGCGGTGCCGGTGGCGTCACGGCCCGCCGCGCGGCCCGCCCGGCGCCTCGTCTCCTGCCGCCTTTCCGTCAGTGTCAGTGCCTTCATTGGAAGCATCCGGCTCTACTACCGCCCCGCCCTGACGGCTCCGGTCAGCAGCAGTCCGCTGAGCCTGCGCATCGTGCTCGGCGCCGGTGCACTGCTGGCCGCCGCCATCACTGGCGCCCTCGGCCTGCGCAGGACGCTGCAGCGCCGCCGCCGCAAGCCCGGCGAGAAGATCGCCATCGTGTCGGAAGCCTCCGCAGCAGAGGTCCAGCTGGCGGCGGCCGCCGAACCGGCAGGCGCTGCCCGCCTGGACGTGGCCCTGCGGACGCTGGCTCACCACGCGGCCCAGCAGCGGAAGGACCCCGTTCTGCCGCCCCCGCAGAACTCTCGTGACTGGTCATTTATGAGAATCACCGTGCGCGCAAGTTTTTCCTGCACTTGCTGTCGAAACGGGATCACCATCCGTTGACGGGTACGGCTGCGGCCATTCGTTCGCGCGTCGCCAGCAGGAGTCGGCAGTGACGACGGCAGCATGCGGGCCGCCGAGCGGTGGGTTGCGGCAGGAACCGTGTGGGGCGCAGACGGCCGTGGTGGCCCCCCACGCGGCGGCCGAGAGCGCGAAGGTGTCGTTGGCGGCGTCGAAGTTGCCGAGGATCAGCAGGATCGTGCCGACGAGGAAGGCGACGGCCCCGACGACGGAGAGGGTCACCGGCGACGCCTTGCCGACGAAGCAGGCGGCCCGCATCAAGGGGCTGAGTTCGCGGCGGCGCTGCCGCCGGGCACGCTGGCGCAGGGCACGGACCTCGCGTCGGCGGCAGCGGAGTTCGTGCTCGGCCTCAGCGAGGAAGTCGTCGATTGAGGTGGCCAGGATCGGCAACTGGGGAGCGGGCTGGCCCTGGTGGCTGCCGGGGTACATAGTGGTCACGGATGTCCCTTCGGGAGGTCCTGCTCGCCGCTTTGAGCTGAGAGCCTCGGAGGTGACGAGCTCTGATGCGCTGGTTGTTCACCTCTCGGTCCCGGAGAGCGGGCCCACCGGCAATAGATCTTGAAGACCTTTGCGGGCATACCCTGGTCACGAATCGCGGACGGCCAGTTCGGAGCGGCGGCGCTGTTCGGCGGCCAGGCGTTTGGCTTTGCGGCGGACCCGTTCGCCGAAGGCGTCCGGCTCGGCGGCGCCTGCCGCGGTCGCGGCCTCTGTCCACGTTGTCCCGTCGGCCGCGGCGTATGCGAACACCACCTGTCGCTCGGCCGGGTCGAGCCCTCGGAGGACGGCGTTGAGCCGTTCGTCCTCGTAGATCCCGCCTGCCACCCGGTGCAGCAGGTCGACATCGGCGGCGACCAGGTCGTACATCGACAGTCCGCCCCCGAGGGGGGCATCCAGGGACAGCACTCGGCCGTGCCGCGTACGCCGTCGCCACACCGGCACCAGCTGACGGTGGATAGCGCGCGCTTCCGCCCGCAGGGTACCGAGCGCGCTCACAGGCAGCCGCCCGTTTCGTTCCAGGGGATCAACCCAGCCACCGACAAGGGCGGTGGACACCGCCTCCCGCCAACGGTCGCTTACCGGCAATGCGAGCGACTTCAGCGTGAGCACATCCATCACGCGCGGCTCAACGGCCTGATGGCACGCGGCTGTACGGATGTGCAGGGCGAGTTCCAGATCGCGAAAGAGGACCTTTCGTTCTTCGTACTCGTGGAAGGTACGCATAGCCGCTGCTGCGGCGCTGAGTGACGGCTGCGGGATCCGCTCGACCCCGTCATCCAACGACTTCAGAAGTACAGCGTCGTTGCCGACGTCCATTATGTCCACAAGGTTCGACACCGTCATGTCCGCGCTTCCCGGCAGGGGGCGGCCGTTCCCCCTCAGCCTCACTACGTGGTGATCGCCCTCCGGGGCGGGTTGCACCTCCTCTGGGATAATTCGGGAGAGGGTTCCGAAAAGGCGTTCGATATCCATCTGTGCTCCTTGACTAGGTGTCGTTCACTACCCGGCCCCGAGGAACAGACCTATCGGCAAAAAATTCTGACAGAGTTTTGGATGTCAACCGTGCCCGTCCTCCTCGTCTAGGACGGCTGCGGCCGGGTCGCACAGGGGGCAAGGCGCGGCCCGGGCTGGCGCGCGGGCGGCGTCGCGGCGCGGCGGGAGAGCGGAGAGGCGTGGCATGGCCAGGGCGGGAGGCAGGGCATCGGCGCAGCCGAGGACCGAGAGTGGCGGGGCGGCGGCAATAAGTGGCACGGGCGCGCGGCGGCAGGAAGTCGGCGCAGCAGGCCCGCCAGGGCGTTGCGGGCCGGGCGGGCCCAGCGGAACGGCCCGCCGCCTGCATGGACAGTGAGCACCAGCTCCCGCAGCAGGCCGATGACGTCGTGGTCGGCAGGCGGGCGGCCCACTCCCGCCGCAGGACCTCGGTCAGCTCGGGGAGCGGCTCGCGGCCGGCGTGCGCGCGCCGGCACGCGGCGTGGTAGGCCAGGTAGCCGGCGTGCCCGAGGTCGACGGTGTCCTTCAGCAGTGCCTCGACGACCAGGAGCCAGTCCCCGTCGCGCGCGGGCACCGGGAGGTTGCCCGCCCAGCCGGCCACGAGCCGGCGCTTAAGGCTCGCCTCCTCGGCCGGCATCCCGGCGGGGGGCCGGGCGGTGACGTGCGGGAGCAGCCGCCGGATACCGGCGGGGGCGAGGGCGCCGGCGTCGGCCAGGCGCAGCAGCGCGCCCAGCACCAACGGGCCGGCCGTGGCGATCTGGACGGCATGGTCGGCCGGCCAGCCACGGCCGGGCAGTGGCGGGGGATGCGTGGCGAGGTGCTCGAGGAACGGGGCGGCCGGCCAGGCGCCGGCTTCCTCGTCGGCCGCGAGCAGGTGCGGGGCGTGCTCGTCAAGGAGCGGGTGCCAGGTGGCGGCCGGGCCGGAACGGAAGAAGAACGCGGTGGCGCGCGGGTCCGCCCAGCCGCTCCCGCGCCTGCGCCTCGCCCGGCTCCTTCAGGGCGGCCAGCTCAAGGACCCGTGCGGCGCGGCCGGGCAGCGGCACCAGCAACTCCCGGGCGGCGGCCAGGAGCTTGCGGTAGAGGGCCGCGGCACGGGCCGGGTCGGCGACGCCGCCGTGCAAAGTGCCCGACGTCATGCCGTACACCTCGCCCCACACGCCCAGGGCCTCCTCCTGGGCGGCGCCGAGCCGGACGCCCATCAGGCGTTCGGCGATTCCCGCGGCCCGGGGCCGGTGGTAGCCGCCAGGCCGGGCCAGCTGCCCGCGCAGGACCTCGGCCGCCTCACGCACGCGGAGTTGTTCCTCGGTGTCGGCGCCGTTCACGCCCGCGCCGTTGACGGAGGTGGCCGCGGGCGGGGCGGAGGACTTGCGCGGATACGGGAGCGGGCTGCGGGGGCCCGGCGGCCGGGATACGGCCCGCAACACCGCTCTCCCCCGGCCGGTGCTCACCAGTGAAGGTTGAGCCCTTACCAGCGAAGGCTGGTGGCCGAATGGGTGGCATGAAGACCCGGGCAGCAGGCGTCGTGGGCGATTTTCGCGGTGTCGTGGTCGCGGTGGTGGGGGGCCGGGCCAGGCGATCCCGCCCGCGCAGTGATGCAGCCCGGTGTCGGCGAAGAAGTGGGCCGGGTAGGCACCGGGGATCAGCGCGATCCACGCGGCGTGCGCCCCGGGCGATCCCTCGGCCACCACAGGGCGGCATGGCGGGCGGCATCCACCGGCTGCCGCGGGGCCAGAACCATCCGGGCCGGCGCCCCAGGGCCCGGGGCCGGGCGAGGCAGCGGTGCCGACCGTGTCTGGAAGGGGGGCGGTCCAGCGCGCCACCGTCCCTGCCGAGAATCCGTATCCGCATCAACATCCCCGGGTCCAGCCCCCTGCCGCCCGTGGTGGCGCCCAAGCCCGCGCACTCTCCTCCAAACGAGGACACCCAGAAGGACACCGAAACCGGCCCCAAGAGCACGCACAACAGTGGCTGACCTTCCCGAGGCCTGGTGACGCTGTTCCTCCAACCCCATGCTGGGCACCGCACCAGGAAGCCGCGCCGCTACGACAAGCACCCCGTCACGTGGAGCACGGGAAAATCTCTGGCCCCTGTCCACAGGCGGACCGCCCGACCCTGCTGGGAAGTCGTCGTGATCCGCGCGGCGGCCAACAATGCAGGAGACCTTATGCCGTCCTTGATCCCGTCCCGTGCACAACACAACGCTGGAACAGGTGGGTCGTGCCTTCGACTTCCTCCTGGCCCGCGCAGATGGGCGGTGGCTGTGTCACTCATCGCGGATGTCGTTTTGACATGAGTTCGGGAGTCACTCACGGAGCTGTCGCATGATCGATGTCGATGAGAAGTGATGTCACTCAGACGCCGTTGAGGGCCGCGCCGGCGAAGAAACAGGGAGGCATTGATGACCACCGTCACGGACCGTGGGAGCATCCCCGATGAAACCGAGGAGGAGCAGGTGCAGCTGCGCAACGTCTCACCGGACGACGTCGATGCCTACATTCGGATGCGGTGCGATCCCGTGATGATGGCTGACCTGGGTGGGCCTCTCCCGCCTGAAGGGATGGCCGACAAGGTCCGCCGGGATGCCCGGCAGGCAGCAGACGACCTTGCCTGGTTCAAGATGATCGTTCCCGACGCGATCAGCCCCGACGTAGTGGCCGGGACGGTGACTATCTGGTCCCACGACACCAGCGACGGGCCGATCTCCGAGATCGGCTGGATGGTTCTGCCTGAATTCCAAGGACAGGGCCTCGGCAAACGCGCCGTCCGCACCCTTCTGGAACAAGCCAGAGACCAGGACCGTTGGGGCCTGGTACATGCCTTTCCGGCAACAAACAACACAGCTTCCAACGCCATCTGCCGTTCCGTCGGGTTCCGCCTCCTCTCCCAGGGCGAGACAGCCTTCGCAGGACGAGTCCTCAGGACCAACCACTGGGTCATCGACCCGGAAAAGGACTTGCGCTGACGCCAGCGACCCCCAGGCCTGATGAGTGCTCGGCAAAATTCAGCCGACTGCGGTCTGCTCGGCCAGGACTTTGGTATGGCGAGGCGGCAGGACTCCGCGCCGGTCTCGGCGAGCGCGCCGTTGAAGATGAGACGGTCGACGACGGCCACGCAGAGACGGGGGTCGGTGAAGGTCTTCGTCCAGCCGCCGAAGGATTCGTTCGAGGCGATGGCGACGCTGTTCTTCTCCTCGCGTTCGGTCAGAACCTGAAAGAGGAGCTCGCCGCCGCGGCAGTCGAGTTCCATGCAGCCGACCTCGTCGATGCAAAGCCGGTCAACGCGGCCGTAGCGGGCAATGATCGTGCGACGTGCCGGTGCCGGAGTCACCGATCAGGCAGAGCAGCTGGCTCTTCTTGACCCACTCACAAGTCGCGAGTGGACTGATGCCAGCGGGGGCGACGTTGGGATTGGCGTCGAAGTCAAAGGCCCGCCCCACAGGCTCTCTTCCCGCGGGAAGATCGTCGGCGCGGATGCGGCGTTCAGGCCGGCAGCAGCCGCGATCGTCACACTCGGCCATCAGCAACTCGGCCAGGAAGCCCCGGCAGGACATCTGCCCGCGGGCGGCGCCGTCGGCCTGGACCTTCAACTACCAGCAGATGGAGGGTAGTCGCAGCATGCCGCATACCTGATCGAAGAAGACGGTGGCGGGCTTCTTCGGTCAACCCGCGCTTGCGCGGACTCATGATACTTCTTTCTCACCGGCCTGGCATCAGGACATCAGCGACGCCGCAGAGCGCCGCCACCTCGACGGTCTGGCGCTCGCCGAAACCGTGGTGGCGCTCGAAGGCCCTGACCATCTCGCAGAGCTGGCCGAGCAGCTCAGCCGTCAAGCCTCCTCTGTTCAAGCTGCTGGCGCCAGGTGGCGGTGGTCCCTATCTATCGATTCGGGCCCATCGACAGTGACAGAGTCGACCCGGAGCAGGAGATCACTCCGCACGAACTGCACGGGCGTCTGAAGGAAGCGGTTCAGGAGTTCACCCGGGCTGCGCGGCTCCATCTCAACGCCCATGAGAGAGCCGAACCGAACCGGCGCTACCGCCGTCCCCGGTGCCGTCGTTCCTGAACCCTGATCCTCCACCGGGCCAGAACGGCGGCCTGGCCCGGACGGTGGGGCTGCAACAAGGGGTGTCGGGAAGAACCGTGTCACCAGCCGCAAGTAGTGACTGAGCTGCGGATCAAGGTGGGCAGGTGCGAGTCTCATGTGTTCGACTTCGGGGCCTCCGTCCGGGGTGCATCGTCACCCGCTGCCCGGAGTTCCGCCACAATTTCGCGGCTGCTTCCCCTAAGGGGTGTGACGACTGCGCTCCGACAGCGGCGCGCCGCATACGGCGCCTGCGCCGGATCGGTTCCTGGGTGGTCGCCCTGAGCGGCGCCCTGGCCATGGCGGCTGGTCTGTCCTGGCTAGTGTGGCGAGGGCCGTACCTGCTCGATAAAGAGGTATATCAACACGGCCACGCTGGGTGAAGCCAGCGGTTCGGCCGCGCTGGTCACTGGCCTTCGTACTGCCCTCGTGGCGTGTGCGGCCGCGATCGGGTCCGGAGTGGGCCCTGGTGTACACGATCCGCAACTACCGGCCGACCCGGCGCGGGCAGGACACCGAGCGGTTCACCAAAGCCCTTGAGCGCCTCGGGTCCAATGAGGGATATGTGCCGATCGGTGGGGTGTTGGCACTGAAACAAATGGTTCAGCATGCCCCCGAACAGCCACCCACGCCGCCCAGTTGCTCAGCCCCTTTGTGCGCGACCGCGCTCCAGTCCGCCTGCACCGACCAAAAGTCAGGACGCGGCGGCGGCGCCGGGACAGCAAACCGACCGCAATGGACACCTCGCTACCTGCATATCCAAAAGCAGACGTTCAGGTGGCCTTGTCCACTCTGACTCATTCCAGTTCGCGCGCCTGCGGAGAGTCCGCGGCGGGCTGCTTGTACCGGGCGGGTGTGCGAGTGAGACGGATCACCGTGGCGTCGGCGGAGGCGGTCGGACTGCTTGCGTCCGGCGGCGCGGCTCTTCGGGGTCAGGCCTTTGTGTTCCCGGTCTCCGTGGGGATCGCGGCGGCGCAAGACGTCATGCCTTCGTCTGCGCCACTCGTGACGATGACGCCGGGTTTCGTCTCGTCGGACATGGTGCTGTAGGTGTTGTTCGTTACCGTGTTCCGGGCGCCGCAGGCGAAGCTCCCGTCCGAGGCGTGCACCCAGTACGAGACCATGGCGTTCGTTCCTGACCGGCGGAACTGGTTGTGGTCGATGAGGTTGTCGCTGCTGCTGCGCCGCAGGCGCACAGGGTCACCGGTGATGCCCTGGAAGGTGCTGTTCTTCACGGTGTTGTGGTGACTTCGTTCAGCCATGTAGACGCCGTGCATGCAGCCGGGGCATTCGTTGGCGACGTTCTTCAGGTAGAGGAAGGAGACGTTGTCCACGATGTTGTACGACGAGCCTGCGTTCATGTGGATCCCGGCGTATCCGTCTCCGGAGCCGGCGTAGGCGTTGCCGATGAAACTGAACTGAGTTCCGGTGAAGGTGTTCCGGTCGTTCTTCAACAGCACGCCGCCTGTCCGGTAGTACTGGATGATCAGCCGCTTCATGTGGATGCGCGGACCGTCGGCTGCGACCTTGAGGAAGTAGTCGAGGTGTCTTGCCCCGTTGGTCCCCTTGATCACCGGCGCGGTGCTGCCGCCCACCCGCGTGAAGGTGATCGATTTCTGCTTGTACGCCTTGCCCAGCGAGAAGCTCGCCCCGGGCCGGTAGGTGCCCCCGAAGATCCGCACCGTGGTCAGGTCCGTGTTGTTCCTGACGCGCTTCAACGCCTCCCCGATGGTTCGTACCGGCTGGCTCTTCGTGCCGGAGGCCGAATCGCTTCCTGTGGTGCTCACGTAGACGCTGGTGGGCGCCGCGCTGGCGGGGGTGGCGGTGACGAGGCTTGCCGTGCTGACCGCGGCCATGAGGCCGGCGACCGCGAACTTCCGCATGCTGTCTACTCCTTCGCGTGGATCAGTATCGGGCTTCGGGACGTGACCGCCCGGAACAGGCGGACCGATCCTGCGGGCGGCGGCCCCGCCCGGCAAGGAGAACGGCAGAATCCTCATCCGTCCACAGGCTGAAGGGCGGAATGCGGACACGGCAGATGTGCGCCTCTGCCCCGTTCTGAGTGTTCGGTGGTCTGGATGCTCTCGATGCGGCCTGCTCACCCGATGCGGCACGGCACATGAGCACCACGGGAAGAGTGGCCGGAAGATTCCGTGCTGTTTGAGACGGACCGGGGTGCGAAGGACGCCGTCGGCCGCGCGCAGCGCGTGACGTGCGTCCCTGGCGTGGCCCTCACCCGCTACGGCCGGACGGAGATCTCTCCGATGCCCGAGCCCAGCGAGGAACAGTGGGCAGTCGACTGGCCCGACTGGCCGGGCCGCAGGGTCACGTGCTCACCGTCCACGTCCGGAGACCAGCCGCAGACCAGGTGCACCCAGAATGTCTGGGTACTGGTTCCGTTGTTCTGGCAGAGGGCCCAGCCTGTGTACTCGTCGATCGCGTGCTTGCCGGTGTCGCACGACAGGCCCGGTGGCGTGGCCGCGCGCGCCTGGGGCTGAGCGGCGGCGACGGTGGCCGGGGCCAGGGCGACGAGGGCGGCGGCCGATACCGTGGCCAGCACACCTGTGGCGTTCAGCTTCACGTTGCTCTCCTGCGTTTCGCAGCCGGTCAGGCGACCGGCCAGACGTACCAGGGGGTCGTACCAACGGTGTGCGCGCCGAAAACAGCGGGGACCTATGACGGGGTGTGATGCCTCCTGGTCAGCAGAGAAGCGGATCACTCGTTCGTGTGGCTGTGGGCCTATGCCTGTTCCGGTTCGACCGGAGCAGCGGGTACGCCTCTGAGCGGCATCTCCACCGTGGCGGCCCCGCAACCGGACGAGCGAGGATGACGAGGGTGACCCAGTCTCTCACTGTCCGTGTGGCGGCTACCGGGGGTGCGCCGGTGGCGGCCGGTGGTCCGGCGCCGGTCAGCGGCGGCCGCCACGTCGTGTACCACGGATGAGCCGCGGCGCCACCAGGTGCCCTGAGCCCCCCGCCGAGACCGGCACAGGGTGGGTGGAGGAACCGATGTGCCACAGCCTGGGCACGGGCGTGCGGTGCCGTGGGGCGCCGGGCAACGGCCGCGACAGCAGGCTCTGGCCGGGTTTAAGGAGCCCTGAATTCCGTCACTGATAGGGGATTTGGGGGCAACTTCTTACCGACAGGCAGGATGCGGACCGTCGACACCCATCTGCGGCTGGCGCGTCACCGGCTCGGTGATCGGTCCGGTGAGGGGTCGGTGGTGGTTTCGCCTTGCGGGTGGGTGTCCGCCGCGGCCTGGAGCATGGCGCCGAGGATGTTCTTCAGCGCGGGGCCGGCAGTCGGGTCGTCCTCGGCGGTCTTGATGGGCTCGACTTCGAGCATGCGGCCGAGCACGTTGATCCCCAGAACCAGGGACAGGGTGAGGACGGCGCGTTCGCGGGCTGCCGGGTCGTCGGTGCCGAAGTAGTCGGCGAGCGGCGGGATCACCGTCTGCTCGATGTAGTCGCGCAGGACCGGCCGTGCGGAGTGGCTGGCGGCCGAGCGCAGCAGGATGAGCAGGGGGTCGTAGGTGTCGTCCGCCCCGTGCATCTTGGTCTTGTGGCCGCCGTCGAGGAGCAGTGAGGCGATGGTCGGCCCGAACTCTGCCGGGTCGATGGAGTCGAGGCCGGGCGGGCTGGGATCGCGCGTTCCGACCGCCTCCCGGAACAGGCCCTCCTTGGTGCCGAAGTAGCGGTTGACCATGGCGGCGGTGACTCCGGCCCGGCCCGCGATGTCGCGCAGGCCGATGTCGTCGTAGGCGCGGTCGACCCACGCCTCACGGGCGGCTTGCAGGATCGCGGCGCGGGTGCTTTCGCGTCGGGCCCGGCGGCTCTCCGGTGCGGTGCTGGTCGTCTCCGTGGCATCCATCCCGCCAGTATACGTACGTTGACCCAGTCGGTATACAGGTGTTGACACTCGCGCACTCTCGACGGTAAACAGGTGATTACCAAGACGGCGTCGCGCAGCGAGGAGACGACAATGCCGCAGACAGTTCTCGTGACCGGCACATCGAGCGGGCTGGGCCGGCGCACGGCCGAGGTGCTCGCCGAGCGCGGTCACACCGTGGTCGCCACCATGCGCGCACCCCAGGGCAAGGACCGGGCCGCAGCGGAGACGCTGATCAAGACGGGGGACGGCTCGCCGGGCCGGATCCTGGTGGTGGAGATGGATGTCCGCGACGACGAGTCCGTCGATGCGGGCGTCGCCGCCGCCATCGAGCGGGCGGGCGGCCTGGACGCCGTGGTCAACAACGCCGCGTACGCGATCACCGGGATCGGAGAGAGCGTCACCAGCAGCCAGCTGCTCGATGTCCTCGATACCAACCTTGTCGGCCCGCAGCGCGTCACCCGCGCAGTCCTGCCACACCTGCGTCCGCGCCGCTCAGGCCTGCTGGTCTTCCTCTCCAGCGGCGCCGGACGGCTCACGGTGCCCGGCATGGGCGCCTACTCGGCCAGCAAGTCCGGCCTCGAAGCCCTCGCCCAGGCCTACCGTTACGAGCTGCGCCCGCTCGGCATCGACGTGTCGATCGTCCAGCCCGGCGCGTTCCCCAGCAACCTCGCCGCCTCCCAGGTCGCCGGCGCGGACGAGAACCGCCTGGCCGACTACGCCGAGGTGCTCCAGCTCGCCGGCGCGTTCATGCAGCAGATCGGCGCCATCTTCGCCGGCCCGCAGCCCCCCGACCCGCGCGAGGTGGCCGACGCCGTCGCCGACCTCGTCGACACCCCCAGTGGGCAGCGCCCCGAGCGCGTCAGCGTCGACCGGTTCATGCTCGGCCGAGCCGTCACAGCGATCAACGCGGGCACCAAGGCGCCCACCGACGCCCTGCTGCGCGAGCTCGACCTCGGCGCGGTCGTGAGCTGACCGCCCTGCACACCACCACCGAACTGTGACGGTCCGCCAGACCTGACTCGACCTGCCCCACGAGCAGCGCAACGCCTTCCTCTCGGGCAGATGCACGGACCTGGAAACCTTCCCCCCGGCCGGCATTCGCCGCCGGCGACGGGGGAAACCCAGCTCCTGCTCGAGCAGACCCCATGGACGTTCTGCGCGATGTGGCAGACACCCGACGCCCACGCCGTGCGAGCCTTCGGCTCAGCCGACGAACCCCACCTGCTCACCTACTCTGAGCAGATACGGATCACCGGCACCGTGACCGACCCCGCGTCACTCGCCCGCGCCAAGGCCAACCTGCCCGGCCCCGGCCACGCCGGCTGACCACCGCAACCGAGCAGATCACGGCCATACCCACACCGCCTTCGATCGGCACGCCCAAGGCGGCAGGGCTTCGACCCCTGATCTGACCGGCTACCACAGACGTTCGCCGCGTCCTGTGCGTTCCAAGCAGAAAGACAGCAATGACTCTCTTACACCAACATCCTCCCCCCGCGGCCACGGCCAGCGCCGCAGCGGCGAGATCCTTCCCCCGCACGCAGCTTCGCCCCGGCTGACGACAGGCTTGACCATGGCCGAGCTGCTCACCACCGGCCTGATCGCACTCCTCTCAGCGACCCGTACCGCCCAGGCGGCGGACACCGACCGCGCTGTCGGTCCGTGGAACATGTTCGGCGGCAGCCAGAGTGGAGGCAGCTCCCCGGAAAGTCGGTGACACACCAGCATCCCCCAGCTCCTCGGACAGCACCGCGTCGAAGCACTGGCGCTGCAGGAGGCCGGCAGCCCCCCTTACATCCGAGTGACTCAACCCCAACTAGGGTCCGTCTTCAAAGATCATCTCGTGATGGATCATGGTGTGTGTGATACGCCACCATGAACTCACCGACCGTGAGTGGAAGTTACTCGCTCCACTGATACCGCGAGCCGTGACGGGCCGACCTCGCGTCGAGGACCGGAAGATCATCAACGGCATGGTCTACAAGATCCGCACCGGGATCTCCTGGCGCGACCTGCCGGCCCGTTACGGCCCGTGGAAGACGGTGTACACCCGCTTCCGCCGCTACGCCCTGGACGGTGTGTTCACCCGGGCCCTGCAGCAGATCCAAGCCCAGGCCGACGCAGTCGGCGACATCGACTGGCTGGTCCAGATCGACCCACCATCGTCCGCGCTCACCAGCACGCCGCCGCCACGGGCCGAAAAGGGGGCAGCAGCGGGCGGACGAACCGGACGATCACGCCCTCGGTCGATCCCGAGGAAAACTGACCACCAAAATCCACCTCGCCTACGACGGCAAAAGACGCCCGCTCGCCATCCTCCTGACACCGGGCCAACGGCACGACAGCATCCGCGCACGCCCTCTGCTGGAACGGATCCGCGTCCCCCGCATCGGCCTGGGCCGACCGCGCTGCAAGCCCGACCAGGTCGTTGCAGACAAGGCCTACAGCTCCCGCGGCTTCCGCGCCTACCTGCGTAAACGTGGCATCGCGCACGTCATCCCCGAGAAGACCGACCAGCGACGGCACCGACACAACCGCGGCCGCCGCGGCGGCAGACCGCCAGGATTCGACCGGGAGACCTACCGCCGACGCAACATGATTGAGCGCTGCTTCAACCGGCTCAAAGGCTTCCGCGGCATCGCCACTAGATACGAGAAGACCGCCACCTCCTACGAAGCGGCGGTCACACTCGCGTCATTCCTGCTCTGGGCGAGATCCGTTTGAAGACGGACCCTAGACCTTAGACTCCTCCGCCGACTCGGGAGGCACCGCGAAGTACTTCCGGCGCGACAGGACGAGCCCGATGCTCAGCAGGCACATCAGGGGCAGGACGATGTAGGCGATGTGCCAGTCGTAACGGTTGCCGACCGCGCCTACCAGCAGGGATCCGGCGAGCGAGGTTGCGAGGGAGTAGCGCGTCAGCGCGGTGAAGTACGGGCCCGAGTCACCCGTGGGCGCCAGTTCGAAGACGGTGGTGCGCAGCAGGATGCGCACCACCGACACCGTCAGCCCCAGGACGAAGTAGGCGAGCACGTCGGTCAGCACCTGCGTGCTGGCGGAGAACACCCAGAGCGTCCCGCTGGCCACCGCGAGGAGCACCGCGATCAGCCCCGCACGGCTCGGGGAGACCACCTTCGCGAGCAGCCAGGCCCCGCAGAGACCGGAGACCAGCGCCCCCAGGTTGTACATGGAGTCGATGATCCCCAGCGTCGTGGAGCCGTCGTACGTGGAGAAGGCCTTCAGGGGGAGGAGGATGTTGAGCAGCTGGGGCAGGGCGAGCACCAGGGAGAGGGCGACGAAGAGCGGCACGGGTACGCGCACCCGCGACCGGTCCGTGTCCGTCGCCGGGGTGTCGGCTGCGGGCGCGGCGCCTGCGGGGCTCCCGGTGGACGCGAGGGCGGCGATTCCGGTCTGGAGTGCGCCCGCGATCAGGAGAAGGGCTGCCACACCGACTTGGTCGGCGATGATCCCGCCCAGGAAGAGCGAGGAGAACAAGGAGATCTGCAGGACCACCGTGAGGACGCTTTCGCCGGACGACAGATCCTCACGGGCCAGTGTGGCCTCCTGGATGGTGTCGACGGCGGGCATCATGAAGAACCACATGGCCTCGATGACCACGACGAACCCGATGGCGTAGAGCAGCGACGCGCCGTGCGGGATCAGTGCGAAGCCGACGCAGGCCGCTGTGCGGCAGATCGCCGAGATCCGCAGCACGCGCGCGCTCCCGAGACGGGTCATGTACGTCGCCAGGAGCCGGGAGAGCAGCAGGCTGGGAAGGTAGGTGGCGATGAACACGAGCGCCGAGTTCATCGTGGTGAGCCCCGCGGCCCTGATCGCGTTGAACAGGTAGATCGCGACGAGACCTTCGCCGAAGTAGAGCAGCAGATACATGACGCCGAGACGGCGGAATCTGGTGTTGTTCTTCAGTGCCACGTGACTACTCCCGGCTCGCGGTGGACGAGATGCACCGCGGGGCGGGGCCCCTGGTGAACATGTCCTCGATCAGGTGGGTGGAGAGGACGAAGAGCAGGGCGCGTTCCTTCATGGTGCGTTCCTGGTCGTCCAGAGAGTAAATCCCTTCGACGTCCTGCTTGATACGGTCGACGGCGACTCCGTCGAAGAGTCCGGCGGACGCACAGTGTTCCTTCGAGGTGTAGTGCTCGAAGTACTCGACGCGGTCCTTTCCGAAGAACCCCTCCGCGATGGGAGAGGAGAAGCCGTGTTTGGGCCGCTCGCTGATGCTGGGCGGAAGGAGCGGCCGCGCGCAGGCACGCAGCAGTGACTTCTCGACTCCGCCTCTCAGGTGAAACTCCGCGGGCAGGGACACGGCGTACTGCACGAGGTCTCGGTCGAGGAACGGCAGTCGCCCTTCCAGCGACGCCGCCATCTCCAGCTTGCCTCCCAGGAATTCGAAGAGATAGACGGGCATGGTCAGCTGCAGCCCGGCGGCCTGTTCCCGGTGGATCGCGGAGAGCCCGGCCGGGTGGCCCAGTTCGTCCAGATGGCGTGCGAGGAAGTCGGTCCGCTGCGCCCGGTCCCGGAGTTCGGGGGAAAGCATCTCGCAGGCGATGCCCAGGATGCTCTGGATCGCGTCAGCCTGCATGGGGTAGTAGCCGTGCTGGCGTACCAGGCCGGCGATGTCCCGGTGCTCGTTCACCACATGGTCGATGCCGTGCCGCGCCGTTTGCCGCAGCGCGACGCCGGAGGTGTCCTGGCGGCCGAGGTGGTTGATCTGGTACGAGGACAGGTGGTTCGGGTAGCCGAGGAACACCTCGTCGGCGCCCTCCCCCACCATGACGCACTTGACGTGGGCGGCGGCCTCCCGGGCGAGCAGGAGTTTCGCCGTTCCGTCGAGCTGCTGGACCAGGTGCTCGCAGTGGAAGAGAGCCTCGGGCAGCGCCGCGCACTGTTCGGCGACGCTCACAGGCAGGCGGTGGTGGTCGGTCCCGAACCACTCGGCCACGCGGCGGGAGTACGCCCCCTCGTCGTAGTGCGCGCCCTCGAACTCGATGGAGAACGTGCTGACCGTGCCGTGTTCGCTCATGAGCGCGGTGACGAGGGAAGAGTCCAGCCCGCCGGAGAGAAATGCCCCGACGGGCACGTCGGCGTCCAGCCGGCGCCGGACCGCCGCCCGGAGCAGGTCCGAGGTTCGCTCCACGGCCTCCTCGAAGGTGTCGTGCGACGGCTCGGCCGACAGGACGAGATCGGCGAAGTCCCAGTACCTGGTCTGTCTGGTCCGGCCGTCGAGACCGATCGTCAGGAGGGTGCCGGGCCGGACGATGCGGATGTCCTGGAACGTGCTGCGCTCCAGCAGGTCGAGCCGCATCAGATTGCACAGCATCGTGTCGTGGTCGAGCGCCCGCGGTACTCCGGGGTGCTCGAAGATCGCTTTGATCTCGGACCCGAAGACCAGTTTGGCGCCGTCCTGGTAGTAATACAGCGGGCGCACGCCCATGCGGTCGCGGATCAGATGGACCTGCCGGGTGCGCGGGTCGTGGATCGCGCACGCGAACTCGGCGTCGATCCGGTGGACGAAGTCGAGGCCGTACTCGAGGTAGAGATGCAGCAGGACCTCGACGTCCGAGCCGCTCCGGATCACGTGCCCGGCCCGTTCGAGATGGGCGCGCTGATCCCGGAAGTCGTAGAGCTCCCCATTACAGACGATGGTGACGCCGGTCGGTCCGTGCGTGAAGGGCTGGTCGCCGTCCGCCAGGCCATTGACGGCGAGCCGCGACACACCGAACATCACGGTTCCGTCCCTATGGAATCCGCTGCTGTCCGGTCCGCGGTGCCGAATGCTGCGCACCATGGACCGAAGAACGTCGTCCGCACCGTCGTGTGGGCGGGCGGAGTCGGAGAAATAGACGGCGCCTGCTATGCCGCACATGGAAAGGTCCTTAGTTGTAGAGGCTGTCCACCCAGGAGAGGCAGCCGCCGATGCTCCGGCCCATGGGTTCGGTGCCGACGGTGTGCAGGTCGGCCTCGCCGATGGGCCGGGCGATCCTGGCGAGCCCGCCGGAAAGGGCGTCCTTCTCCTCGAAGTTGACGTAGAAGGAGTCGGGGGAGTCCACGATCGTGCGCCGTTCCGCGTCGGTCAGGTCCAGGGCGGTGGCCCGCGTCAGACGCTGCCGCGCCTCGGCCAGATAGTCGTACTGGAGCAGACCGCCGAAGTTACGCAGACCGGTCTGGAACGCCAGGAGGAGGAACACGCAGGAAGAGGCCGGGATCAGTGTGCCCGCCGCCATAGCCTCCCGGAGCGGCCCGGGTGCGATCGGCACCCGCACGGTCCCGTCGGCGGTGACGAGGTCGCCGCCGTCCAGGCCGACCGGTGCGAGCCGGCCGGAGTCGTCCGCGGCCCAGAACAGGAAGGTTCCCTTGCCCGAATCCGAGTCCCAGAAGGTGCGCACTCCGTCGAGGGCCTTCAGGAGCGTCATCCGCAGCCGGGCGTCGAAGAGGTGCCGGAGCACCCAGCTGTCCGGGGCATCGTCCAGGCAGGCGAGAAGCAGATCCCGGGTGAGCAGCTCCACGGGGAGCATGACGTAGCTCAGCGACCATGAGGGGAACATCCGCTCGAAGGTCCGGAGGTTGAGGACCGAGATCTGCTGCCAGTACGCGCCGGCCGCCTCGATCTCCGGTTCCGTGCCGGCCCACCACGCGCCGACCTCGTCGTACGTCTCCGCGTCGAGGTGGCCGTCCTTGTACGCCGCGCGCAGGCCGTCACGGAAGAGAGACGTGTCCATGCGGGGGCAGGCCACGGGCGAGAGTCTGCGGAACTTCCGCGGCAGGAACGGGACTTTGTGCCAGCCCACCATGGCACCGCGCGGGAACAGTTCGTTGTCCAGCGGCACCGTCCCGCCGGCGAAGCTCAGCACCGTGTCGGCACCCGAGGCAAGCGCATACAGCACCTCGCCGGCGACGACGGTGGTGGTCTCCGGGTGGGTGATGGACGCGTGGTGCTCTGCCAGGGAGACCACGGTCCGCGGCGCGGCCACAGCCGCGGCGGCCCGGTCGCGAAGTCGCTCGCCCAGGTCGCCGCAGCCGGGCCCGAACACCTGCTGAACCATGCTTCCCGCTGCCCGGGCGAGCAGGCGGCGGGAGACCGGGTCGCCCGGCGCCACGACGGGATCGTTCGCGACGTCCGCGTAGTAGTCGGCGACCGACCGCGTGGAGCGGCCGAGCGCGGCCAGTCGCGGATGCGCCTTCTCGGCATCGGGAAGCATCAGGTTCAGCCCCTTCGGAGAACGTAGTACTGGAACACGTACGAGCCGTCTTCCGTGGCGCCACTGGCCTGTTCGACCACGAAGCCCTGTTCCTGGAAGAAGCTCGACTGCAGCAGTACAGGAGTGTGACCCAGAACGACGATCCTGCCGTCGTCCTTCACCTTTCCGGCCAAGGCGCGGAAAAGCTCGAACGCATACCCGGTCGTCACCACTTCCGAGTTGAGGAAGCGGAGGAACATCCAGTCGACGGAGCGGTCGGCCACCCCCGGGCGTATCGCGTCGTCGCAGACGACCCGGTCCACGCGCGTGGCCGCGAGTCGCACCATGTCGGCGCTCAGATCCTGGCCCACCGTGGTGCAGCTGGGGAACTCCTGCTTCAGCTCCGCGAGGAACTGCCCGGTCGAACAGGCCGGGTCGTAGAAGACCGCGCCCTCGGGAGCGTGCCGACGCAGCAGACCGAGGGTGTACCGGCGCAGAACCTCCTCGCCCACTCCCAGGTTCTCGGAGCGCTCGGGCGCGACGCTCCACCCGGTGGGCGGCGAGGACCGCTCCTTGCCGCCGGCAAGATAGGCGAACGGGTGGACGATCTCGGTGCTCGGGTCCGCCGCGATCCGCTCGAAGAGGAACAGCTTCTCCCCGGCGCCGAGCGGTGTGTAGAAGACGCTGTAACCCGATTCGTGCACCTGGTGGGAGACATGCACGCCGAGAATCGACGAGGCGCAGATCCGCGAGCAGTTGAGCTCGGCCAGCGCACCGTCCCGCTTGAGCGGACTGATGAGCTTCCGTCCGAACACCGTGAGGTCGCCGAGCCGGGCCAGGTAGAGGTTCTGCGGCAGCCGGTCGAACGGCTCCGTCCACACGCGCGGCGTCCGGCCGGTCAGGTCGTCCGCGCCGACGGCCTCCGGCCGCGTCCCCTCCGGAATGCGCACCTCCAGGTAACGGTCGAGCTCGCTGCGTACCAGTGGCTCGTCCGCGAGGTTCATCTCCTCGACTATGTGCCGGTCCATGCCGGCGATCAGCTGGTCCGTCATCGCAGCTCGACCCCGGCGCGCTCGATCGCGTCCACCAGCGCCCCGGACTTGAGGTGGTCGATCATCCGGTAGAGGTCGTCGCTGAGGTAGCGGTCCTCGTCCAGGAACGCGAACTGCTCGCCCAGTGCCTTGAGCGTCGCGCTGCCGGCGACTCCCAGCTTGCCGGCCGCGTCCGCCAGGCGGGCGGCCTGCACCGCGGCCATGGCCTCGACCGCGAGGACGATCCAGTTGTTGTCGAGGATCTGGCGGGCCTTGCGGGTCCCGATGAGGCCCATGCTCACGACGTCCTGGTTGTCGCCGTTGGACGGGATGCTCTGGATGCTCGCGGGGGTGCACAGGCTGCGGTTCTCCGCGACGGTGGCGGTGGCCGGGTACTGCAGGCCTGCCATGCCGCACTTGAGGCCCGGGTCGCCGTGGATGAGGAACTCCGGCATGCCGTTGTTGAGGTAGCGGTTCAGCAGGCGGTTCGTCCGGCGCTCGGAGACCACGCCGAGCTGGACCAGCGCGATCGCCAGGTAGTCCATGGCGAAGGCCACCGGCTGTCCGTGGAAGTTGCCACCGTGGAAGATTTCGCGGCCCTCGAAGAAGAGGGGATTGTCGTTGGACGAGTTCAGCTCGGTGCCGAGCGTCCGCTGGGTGTTGTACAGGGTGTCGCGGACGGCACCGACGATCTGCGGGATGCACCGCAGCGTGTACGCCTTCTGCAGGTAGACGTCGGTGACCACCACCTCGTCCTGCTCGGCGCCCTGGCGCTGCGCGTCCATCTCCTCTCGCAGGGAACGGTGGGTCTGCACCAGCGCGCTTCCCTCGAGCAGGGCGCGCAGATTGCCGGCGGAGTCGATCTGGCCGCGGTGTGGCCGGGCGATGTCGTGCCCCTCCGGCTGGAAGGCACTGCTCGACGCCTGGAGGACCTCCAGCACGAGCGCGGTGATGATCTCGGCTGTCCGAATCTGCTGATGGGCGTCATACGCGACCAGCGAGCCGAGGCCGGTCATCGCCGATGTGCCGTTGATCAGCGCCAGACCCTCCTTGAACTTCAGCTCCAGCGGCGCAAGCCCGGCCTCGGCCAGGACCTGCGCGGTCGGGGTCGGGGTGCCGTCCTTCCAGACGTAGCCCTCGCCGATCACCGCGCTGGCGATGTGCGACAGCGGACCCAGGTCGCCGCTGGCTCCCAGCGACCCGATCTCGGGGATGCACGGCGTCACCCCGGAGTTGAGGTAGGCGAGGAGCTGGTCGGCCAGTTCCGGGCGGACGGCCGAGTAGCCGCGGACGAGCGCGTTGAGACGGGCGACGAGAATCGCGCGGGCCTCCTGCTCCGGGAAGTACCGTCCTGCGCCGGCGGAGTGACTGCGCACCAGGTTGGTCTGAAGCTGCGTCTCCTGGGACTTGTCGACCAGGGCGTAGACCATCTCGCCGTACCCGGTGGTGACGCCGTAGATCGGGATGTTGGACGCCGCGATCTCCTCGAACTGCTCGCGGGAGCGGGTGATGTTTCTCCGCGCGTCTTCCGAGATCGTGCACGGCACGTTCCTGCGTGCGATGTCGTACACATCGGTGATGGTCAGGTCGTGGCCGTTCAGCGTGATCGTCATGATGATGCCTAACGCGAAGCGAAGGTTGGAAGGGTGGTCGAACGGCGTCACGGCATGGTCGTGACGCCAATGGGCTGCCACGTCCCACGGGCAGCAGGCAGCGCAGATCGCCGGGCCCGCCCTTGTCAGGGCCGCCCGGTCCGCACGGGGACGTGCGGGGGTCGCTCAGATCCGAAGCGCGGGGTTCACGGCGTGGAGGGGATCGCCTGGCCGCGAACGGTGACTGCCTGGGGCAGGTCGTCCAGGACTCGGGCGCAGTCCTCGGCGTCCGTCCCGAACGCGATCCCCAGCGCGGCCCGGCCGATGACGAACGCCCTCGGGGGCAGCAGAAGTTTCTCGCCGGGCTCCGCGACGGGCACCGCCCGCCAGATGCCGCGGGGCAGGCGATGGGGAGCGATCTCGATCGACTCGACCACGAGATCGCTGTCCGGGTAGAGGAACCGGATCGCCGCCGCGAGACTGCGCCGGGGAGTGAGATCGGGCCGCCGCCCCACGGCGAGATCGGCTGCCGCACGGGCCAGGTCCACACCCGTGGCCAGAAGGCCCAAGTACGGGATGAGGTCGCCGCCGAGCCGCGCGTTCACCTCGATGACGCGAGGGCCTGTCTTCGTCAGCCGGAGTTCGACATGGCTGACTCCGTGCGTGAATCCGAGAGCGGAATGCGCCGATTCCAGAACCGTCAGGAGTTCGGCGTCGTGCAGCAGCGGATCGTCCGCCGCGACGAAATGGCCGACCTCTTCGAAGGAGGGCGGATAGCCCAGCTGCTTGTGCGAGACGACGACGGGCGTCACCTGCCCGTCGTACACCACGACATCGACAGCGATTTCGGGCCCGTCGAGATACTCCTCGACCAGAATCCCGGACTCCGTCGAGCCGTCTCCCGGGATCCCAGCGGCTTCGGCCGTGAAGGAGAACCACCGTGCGAGCTCGTCGGGGCCGTCCACCCGGGCGACGCCCTCGCTGGCGGCGAGGTCCCGCGGCTTGAGGATCGCCGGATAGCCGACCTCCTCTACCGCCGAGCGAGCCTCGTCGAGGCTGCGCACGAAGAGGGAACGGGCCTGCGGCGTGCCGGCGGCCGCCATGCGCTCCCGCGACGTCTTCTTGTCGCGACAGGCCAGGACGGCGTCGGCGGGGCTCGTTGGCAGCCCCAGTTCCTCCGCGATCCGAGCGGCCGGCCAGATGCGCATCTCGTCATAGCACACGACACCCGCCAGGGAGACGGACCGTTGCAGCGCCGCGGCGGCGGTCAGTGCCTTGTCGAGGTCCAGGGCGTCGATCTCGGTGTGGCCGATCACGTACGGCCGCGCCCAGGTGAGGGGGCGGTGGTCCATCAGCCAGATCCGGTAGTGCCGACTGATGGATTCGACGATCCATTCGCGGAAATCCGCACTCATTCCGCAGCCGACCAGGAGGACGGTCGGACGTACGTCGTCGACGGTACCTGGAGGAGAGTCCACTGAATGCGCGTCAACCGGTGCGAGTCGACCATGCATGCTGTGAAATCCCCCAAAGATCAACCTGATCCGCTGCCGTCAGGCCATGTTGATCATGACCTGCGGGGCCCAAGTCTGGAGAAGGCGACCTGCCGTGTCAACGGGGTGCGGAGCATGAGGTACGCCTCATTATCGGAGAGGAGTGTTCGTGTATCGGACATACCGGCGTGGCGCCGGGGGCGATACAGGTGGGCTCTCGTCCTCAGCTGTCGCCGGTTCCCGAGGAACCCAGCCCGCTGGTGACCGTGTGTGGTCACCAGGGGCGTACCGGATGCGGGAACAGCGTCGCTAACTTCGCGGCCAAGGCAGCCTCGATGCCCTCGGTCTCCCCATACCGCAACAACGATCCACAGAGCCGGAAGCGACGGCTTGTTTCCCGGCAGGCCCTCTCACTTCACGGCCTTGGGACTAGGTGTATTGATCACGAGCGTTGTTGACAGCCGCCAGGCTTGATATGGCGAAGACCTCCGGTGTGGTGGAGCTGTCTAGGACTGCACAGCACGGAGGTCTTCGTGTCCCACCGTAATGCCCGGCTGACCGTTCACGGCAGGCGGCTGCTGGTCGAGCGTGTCCGCTCGGGTCGCCCGGTTGCTCATGTCGCCGCCGAGATGGGCATCTCCCGCGCTACCGCCCACAAGTGGATCCGCCGCTGGCGATCCGAGGGCGAGCGGGGCCTCGCCGACCGCTCCAGCAGGCCGCGCACGACGCCACACCTCACCGCGGCCACCGTGGAGGCCCGCGTCTGCCAACTGCGGCAGGCCCGCAAACTCGGCCCGGCCCGCATCGGCCCCGTTCTGGGCCTGCCTGCCTCCACCGTGCATCGCATCCTGGTCCGATACGGCCTGAACCGGCTGGCCTTCCTGGACCGGCCCACCGGTCAGGTGATCCGCCGCTACGAGCGTGACCGGCCCGGCGAACTGGTCCACGTGGACGTCAAAAAGCTCGGCCGGATCCCTGACGGCGGCGGCCACAAGGTCCTGGGCCGCCAGGCCGGCCGTACCCGACGCGACGCAGCAGCGTGGGCTTCGACTACGTCCACTCTGCCGTCGACGACCACAGCCGCCGGGCCTACAGCGAGATCCACCCGGACGAGAAGGCTGCCACGTGCGCCGGCTTCCTGCGACGGGCCGCGGCCTTCTTCGCCGCATCGGAGATCGACCGCATCGAGCGGGTCATGACCGACAACGCCTGGCCCTACCGCAAGAGCTTCGCCTGGCAGCAGGCTCTGGCCGACCTCGGCGCGACCGGCAAATTGACCCGGGCCTACCGGCCGCAGACCAACGGCAAGGTCGAACGCTTCAACCGCACACTGCTCGACGAGTGGGCCTACCTACGCCCCTACACCAGCAACACCGAACGCACCGAGGCCCTGGCACACTTCCTGCACACCTACAACCGCCATCGCTGCCACACCGCACTCGCAGGCCAGCCACCCATCAGCCGTGTGAACAACGCTGCGGGTCAATACAGCTAGAGGCTTACGGGTCAGCTCGCCACGGGTGTACCGAGGTTGGCGATCGCGGTGTCGACCTTGTCGGTCGTGAAGCCGGCCTTCTCGGTGTTGAACACCGCCATGCTCGGGCCGAATCCGACCGGGAGTTCCTCGAACGGCACCGTGGCGCCGGCGTCGGCCAGATCGACGTCCTTGATGTTCAGCACCGTCACCGAATGGGCCATCTGCGGGTGGTCGTCACTGGGGGGGGCGAACAGGGTGCTCCGCGCGAACGCCGAGACGTACTCGTCCGCGTCGCCGATGGCGATGCCGCGCGGGCCGGGACCGGTCGGGATCGAACGGGTGACCTTGTAGGTGCCCAGGTCGATGACCGCGATGGTGTTGTTGCGTTCCAGGGTGGCCAGGGCTTACTTGTTGTCCGGCGTGAACGCGATCGCGCGGCAGCCGTCGATCTCCGTCTCGGCCCTGGCGATCACGGTGTCGGTGGCCAGGTCGATGACCGGGACGACGGCGCCGGTGTTGCAGGCCACCAGGGCGCGGGTCCCGGTGCGGTCGAAGTTCAGGCTGTAGGGGTGCAGATTCTCACCGATCTGGATACGAGCGACCTCGCGGACCAGCTCCGGGTTGCCCTCGGCGAGACCCGTGAGGTCGAGCTTGGCGATGTAGCTGGAGCCCCATATGCAGATGTACGCCGCGGTTCCGTCGGCGGTGATCATCATGTGCCGCGGGTCGCGGCCGACCGCAGCCTGACGCAGTTCCTGCCGGCTCTCCAGGTCCACTGCAGAGACCGTGTTCGATCCCGAGTTGGAGGCCAGGAGATAGTGCTCGCCGGGCACGATCCCCAGGCCACGGACGAGGACCGTGATGCGGGTGGTCGAACAACGGAGCTTGCGAAGGAGTCGCCAGGACTTGAGGGTGGCGACGGCTTGCTCGACGAGCGCCCGGATCTTGGCGTGGGATCGATTGACGGCCTGCTGCCCTGCAGAGAGCGTCTCCCACCGGCCGCGGTAGGGAACACGGACCGCACCTCCGGCGCCCTGGTAGCCCTTGTCGGCCCAGCAGTTGACGTCGGCCTCGGCAAGCGTGTCGATGATGCCGTGCTCGCGGGCCGCACGGACGTCGTGGACGGCCCCGGGCAGGGCCGGCGAGGCCCACAGCAGGCGGCCGGAAGGATCTGCGATCACCTGCACGTTCATCCCGTGTTTCTTGTGCTTGCCCGAGTAGAAAAGCCGGTCGGCGGCGATTCGGTCGATCGGCAGCAGCGTCCCGTCCAGCAGGACGAACGCCTTCATCGACGCCGCCCGGACCGCCTCGGCGAGCGTCGGAGCAAGGGCGGCCAGAACCTCAACTGCCTCGGTGACGTAGCGGTACGCAGTGGTGGTGCCCACGCCGAACCCGGCCGCGAGCTGCACATACGGATGACCTTGCGGAGATGGGCGAGGGCGAGCAGAGCCTGCCGACCTGCACTCAGGCGCCGCCACCGGGTGCCGAGACCACGGCGGTGTTCCCGCAGACGGGCTGAGAGGAAGCGGAGGGCAGAACTGGACACGTCCAGCCCGGAGGGGTAAACAAGCACGTGAAGCCTCTAGTAGAGACGGAATTCTTGATCGAAAACCCATCTACCAGGGGCTTCACCCCCTGTGTCAGGTCAACCGGCAAGCTGCCGAAGCAGAATGAAAACGCTGCTTGGCTACCGGTCTGGCGCATGCGAACCCCGACATCGTGGATCTAGCTGGTTGTCGTGACGGGTGCACTGCTGCGCCCGTGGCGTCGACCGCTGAGCTCGGCGTCGAGTGTCTCCTGAGCCACGCGCATGGCCTCGGCGTATACGGGGTCCTGCAGCCGCTTCCACATCTCGCCCTCAGAGACGTCCTCAACGCAGCTGACCACCCACCAGATGTTGCCGAAGGGGTCCTTGATACGCCCTCCGCGCTGTCCGAAGGCGTCGGCGGCCAGGGAAGTGACGACATGGCCGCCGGCTGCGACGGCCTGTGAGAACGCCTCGTCCGCATCGGCGACAAACACGCGCAGCAGGCTCGGCATGGCGGGCCAGTCCGTGTGTCGGTCGAAGGCCAACACGGCGGTGTCGCCGACTCGGATCTCAGCGTGACCGATCAAGCCATCCTCGGTCGACACCCGCCCGAGTTCCTCGCCCCCGAATGCCTGGGTGACGAAGTCGAGGAAGGCCCCCGTGTCGTCGGTGACGACCCAGGGCGCAACGGTGGTGTAGCCCTCCGGCACGGGGCTGGTCTGCTCGGGCATCGCCGTCCTTTCGCTGATGTTGGTTGCCAGCAGCGACGATAGGCGTGAGCTAGGTCAGCTTCTGTCCTAAACAGCGGTGAGCTTGGGGCGCAACCGGCACTACCTCACGACTGCTCGCGCTCCTCCAGACCCCGCCTTTGACCCCTGACCCCGTCAGCCGGAGGTTGGAAAACGCTCAGTGTTGGCGCTCGTGTTAAAGATGAAGCCCCGACCGTCCTTGGTGAACTCCACTCCGCCGATTAACGGTGCGGTAGGTCAAGCATTCCTTGCGGATCACGCTGATCTGGTCCGAGTCGGTGTCGGTGAGGTAGATCTCTACAGTCACAATCACCCTTTCCGGCGGCACACGCCATGCTGTGATCCCAACACGACCGCACACATGCCATCAACATTGCATTGCACTAATGGCTGGAATATGCCCGCCCCTCAAGGAATCCAGGCACACCTACGACTGCACCCGCATCAGCGCCCTTTGCACCGAGTATCCAAAAAGTGTGACACACGGGTATGCATCCGGCTGCGGCTTGCACCCCCACGGCGACACCAGCGCGGGCGCCATTTCCGAGGTCGTCGTACGGCTGCCGGACGGGACCACGCACAAGCTCCAGGAGCAGCAGTCGCCCATAGGGACGCAGGCCGTCGCGACCAGGTCGGCGGCGTCGTACGAGCGGCCGAGGCGCTGTTGCCGCTGTGAGCGCCTGAGAGGCCCTTGATCGCCACTCGGGAGCCGGAAGGTCGCCAGAGCACCCCCCAGACAGTTGCACAGCGTCGGGAAGGCTCACGCGGCAGGCGCGACGTCGAGGTCGTCAGCCTGCGGCATCGAGACCGCAGCCCAGCTGCATCCGGCAGCAGGCAGAGACCGGTGCCTACGTCACCAGACGTCCAGCCGGTGATGTCCAGGAGCAGTCCGTCCAGCGGGCCGCCGACCAGTCGACAGCGCACCAGTCGGCCAGTCCGGCTGCCTCACCAGCCGGGGAGCTGTATGAGGCGGCCGCGCTGGACGGTGCCTGACACTTCCGCACCGCCGGACCGGCGGTGGCCGGCGGTCCGGCGGTACAACCGTCGTCCTCGGTGAGCGGACCGGACGCTGACGCATGCCCCGCCCCGGTGGTTCACGGGCCGGTGTCGCCCGTCCGGACGACACCGGGGTGCAGTACCCGCACACTTCCGTACGGTCGTTTGCAGGGCTGGAACACCCTCCGACCTGCCCGAGAGGAGGCGCGCCATGCGTCGCATCAGCTCGACACTCACCATATTCGCGGCCGCCGGAATGCTTGCACTCACCGTTCCCGGATCGGCGTTCGCCACGAACGGATTCCTCCGCATCGACGGAGTCGTTCACAACCACCCGCTCGGCTGCTACGAGGTTGCCCAGCTGTCCACCGTACTCAACTTCACGGACGTTCCCGTCCGCGTCCACAACGTCCCGGGGTGCCAAGGCAACGTCGTCCAGATCATTCCCCCCGGGCTGGCAACGCAGGTGCCTGGGACGCACAGCATTCTCGTCCAAGACCCGTTCGGCCCCCTGAGATGACTCGCACAGCCGTACGCGGACGCCGATGCAGCGAGAACGGTAGAGCACGCCGTGCACGACGCTGGACATCAGGGCGTCCGGCCCCCCGGCCCACGACGACCACGTCCAGGAGGCCGACGGCGGGCGAAGACGGGCGCTGACGTCGAGGTCGACGGGGCACCGGGCGGAGACATAGACGATGCGGTCGATCAGGTCGGGCCGCAGGTTGGCTGCGACGGTGGCTGTCATGCCGCCTCGGCTGTGGGAGACGAGGATGACGGGCCCGTTCCGCTTGGCTCTCTCCAGTATTCCGATGAGGTGCGCGGCGTTGTCGGCGAGCGTGACGCCCTTGATGGCCCCGGGCGTGGTGGCGAGCCCTTCGAGGTCCTGCGGCGCCTGATAGGCCCGCGGGTACGTCGCGGCGAACCCGTGCCCCGGAAGATCGACGGCGACGGAGCGGTGTCCGAGGAGGCCGAGTTCGGCCTGCAGTGGTGCGAATGAGGTCGCGAGGGCAGCGTGCGAACGGCTGACCACTATCCGATCCATCACACTACTCAGTGAAAGATCATCTGCACTGCCGAGTGGCGGCGGGCGGTCAGTGAGCCGACGCACGACAGTCGTCACCCTACGCGGGCTTGTTGTCACCTGCGAGGCCTCGCGGGAGCCGCCGCATGAGGCGTGATGCCTGTGCGGCGGCTCCGGCAGCGATCAGGCGTCGCGCTTGATGGTCTTCTGAATCCAGTCAGCGTAGGCGGGAACGTTGCTGTAGAGCCCCGGCCCGTCCGAGCACGCGACGCCCGGGGCGCCGGGTCCTGAGGTGACTCCGACCAGTTCCCACCGCCCGTGCCTGCCCTTCTGCAGCTGCGGCCCACCGGAGTCACCGAAGCACGCCATGGCCTGGGGTACGCGGCTGATGGTGCACAGCCGGGTGCGGTCGGCGTAACCCGGGGCACACTCGGCTGTGGCGCCCCTGCGGGTTTCCAGCTCCTGCAGCCGGTCCGCGAACGTCAGCTCTGTATCCGAGGTGGTGCCGAAGCCCAGGATCCTGGTCGGAGTACCCGGCAGGCCTGCCCGCTTCGCGAGAGGGACGGGCATCTCGGCTACGGGGCGGTCGAGGTGGACCAGCGCGATGTCGTCCTTGTTGGCGCCCCCCTTGTAGCTGTTCACGTAGCCGGGGTGGACGACGATCCGGTCGATGGCCCGGACGGTGCCCCCGGACTTCCGGTGGTCGCTGCCGACACGGACGATGCCGTCAAGCACCAGGTACTCACCCTGCACGCAGTGGGCTGCAGTCAGGACCCACTGCGGATCAATCAGCGAGGCCCCACAGGACCCGTCGAGCACCCCCTCCGTCGGGGCCGACTCCGGGATCGTCGCCATGAACGGGTAACGCTCGGTGGCATCGTCCCCGTTGACGATCGCCCCGGCGCTGCCCGTCATCACGGTGCCGCACACCGCGGCCGCGAGAGCTCCGACGGCAGTGACACGCGCCACGCGGCCACGTACCGACTTCACGCTGAACATAGAGGGCTCCTTCGCTCGGAAATGCGGAGGTGTCCAGCCTGTTCGTTCAAGATCTACCGGGCCATCGGGTCAGCAGGCCGAAGCGCAGGCCGGGCAGCGGTCCCTGGCACGTAGGGATAACCCCCCGGCCCGCGTCGTCGGCACTGTTGGTGCGAAGGAGAGCCCAGGGCGGCCAACCACCACGCCATCACAGCGGCCTCGTCGCCCGGCACCTGCAGTACTGATTCCTGGCGTCCAGGAGGCCGAGCGCACTGAGTATCCGGTGTTCCTGGAGACCTCCGGCGAGGCGAACGCGCGGTTCTACGAGCGCCTCGGCTTCAAGGTCACGGCCGATGTCCAGCTCCCCCACAACGGCCCCGCACATGGTGCATGCGCAGGGACCCGCGCTGAGAGCCTGAGAATCTGACCACCGGGGACTGTGCTCAGACCGCCTCGTCGTCCTCGTCCGACTCCGGCGCATCAGATCGCACAGCGGGCGCAGGGGCGGCCGATGATTCCGCGGCGGATGCTACGGCAAGCCCTCTTCGCGGGCGTGGGGCACCATGGCGATCATCATGCCGATGCGACCAGGCCCGTTCCGCCCGGCATCTGATCCTTGGCTGGCGCTCTGCCCGAAATCCGGTAGCAGAGGAAGCTACCGCCGTGCCAGGCCCCAGCGACCGGAGGCGGCGTAGCGGCTCCGCAGCCCGGCCGCCGGATGCTGCCGGTTCAGCAGCCGGTGCGAAGCCTCCGGTGTCACGCGCCCGGCAACGGCCCACAGAATGACTTCAGTCGTCGGTGGGTGCCGTTCCCCGGTAGGCCGAAGGGCCAGCCGCTCGTTGCGGGGGTGACGGGCTCTTTGAATTCCGGCATCAGTGCGTGGCCGGCGGCTCCTCGGCCTCCTCGCCGTCCGGCCCCCGGTGTTCCTCCACCAACCGCTCGATCTCCCGCGGGACCTCGTACAGCGCCTTGAGGACCAGACCCCACGCCCGGTCCCGCAGCTCCTCCGGTACCTCGTCTTCGATCTTCTCCGCGAGCCTGCCGATCTCGTCCCGGGCATCATCCTCTGTGCCCGTGGTCGGTGCGGTCACCACCTCCCACAGAAAGCGGCCCACCCCGGCCGCCACCCGGCCTACGCCGCCAAGCACCGAACTCACATCCATCCGCGCTCCCCCCTGGTGGTTGGTGTCCTGCCTCGACGAGGCCCGCCCCAGTATGCGGGGCGGGCCATCGAGTCGATTCAGGTGGTGGTGGGTCCAGGCCCGCAACAGGGCGTCGCTCTTCCCGGCGATGCAGGCCGGGTCCAAGAGCAGGCCCTTGAGCGCGATAGCGTCCTCGTGGGCGATCCGTCGGATTCGGTATCCCGCCAGTCCCCCTTGACCGCACGGACGCTGACGAATCGATGGCGTATCTCGACCAGTCCGGCTCACCTCCGCTGCCGGACTCGGCAAGGACAAGGCGACGGAGTTCTGCCCACACCCGGCCTCGGCCCACTCGGTGAAGCGCCGCAAGGCGGTCACGCCCGACGGCCCAAAGCCCGGCGGCAGTTGGTTCCACGTGCAGCCGGACGTGACTAGGAGCACGATCCCAGCAAGGACCTCCCGGCCCCCATGCCCGCGTCGGCCACCGCCTTGTGGACGTATCGCTGCCGGCGGCACGTCCAAGCGCCTGGCACGCGGCCCGGTTGCTGCGCCGGCCGTGACGGCACTCCTGATCCGTGCGTCGTTACCGTGCCGGCGGAATGCGGTAGACGGAGACATGAGAACGTGACTCGGCGGTGAACTCGGCGCCGGCCCAGTCCGCGTGCCGGGTCTCCAGTTCGAAACCGGCCAGCTGAGCCATCAGATCGAGTTCGGCCGGCCAGATGTAGCGGTGACGGCTGCGGAACAGCTGTGCCTTCTGAGTCTCGTCGAATCGGAAGTGGTGCGATACGACGTGCTGACGCAGGACGTCGTAGGTATCCAAACCGATGTAGCCGGGGTCGGACTGCCAGACGGTGGCCGTCTGGCCCGGTGGGAGCTTGCGCAGCTCGGGTACCCAGAGCTCGATCACGAACCGGCCTCCAGGCGTGAGATGGCGGGCCGCGTTGCGAAAGCACTCGACCTGCGCGGCCTGGCCGAGCAGATTGGAGATCGTGTTGTAGACGAGGTAGACCAGGGTGTACTTCCCGGGGGCGACGGTGGTCGCCATGTCGCCGATGATCACCGGGATCGTCGCTTCGTCCGCCTTGGTGCGCAGTTGCTCCACCATCGGCAGCGACCACTCGATGCCAGTAACGGGGACTCCTCGCCCGGCCAGGGGGATGGCCACCCGGCCGGTTCCGACAGCGAACTCAAGCGCGGCTCCATCGCCTGCCAGTTGGGCGAGGCGGTCCACGGTCGGCCCCAGGATCTCAGGCGCGAACATGCCTGATCCAGGCGTGTCATAGCGTTGGGCGACATCAGCGTCCCAGATGTTCTCCTGCTGCATCTCGCCAACGCTCGACGCCGGCCTGTCCGATGTCCAGCGAATATTCGCCCCGGTTTCGCAGGGAATGAGGAGCAGGCACCTGATCAGTCACGTCGCCACGACCGACTCCACGGCCCAGGACGTGTGGCTGGTCGCCCCGATCCTCGCCTCTACCGGCTGGCAGACCAGGGACGGCGGCTTCTCCCAAGCCGACTTCACCGTCGACTGGGTGAACCGGCAGGTGACCTGTCCCGACGGCGCGATCAGCAGTCGTTCGATTCAAGGCCGCTCCCAGGAAGGGATGTACATGGTGAAGTCGGTCCTCGCCAGCCCGGTCAGCAGGGCGACGATTCCGTCGACGGGCCTGAGTACGCATACTCAGGCCCCGCCGTCGATCAGTGGTTCCCCTCGTCGGCGGTGTCCGCACCGGACTGGGTCCCGGCATCCGCGGCGGCACCCTTCGAGAAGTTGTTCGCCCTGGACGATCCGGCGGTCGCCGTCACCCAGCGGGAGGCGCTGGCCGACGCGGTCCGCCGGGTCGCGGTCGTGGCGGAGCCGAACAGCCCCATCCGGCTCGACTTCTCCGCCCGGGGGACCGTCCTGCTGCAGGCAGGGTACGAGGACGATGTCGCTTCCCAGCAGATCGCGGCGACGTTGACCGGCGCCCAGGACCTTGCCGTCGCCTTCCATCCCGCGTCCCTGCTGGAAGCCCTCACCTCGTTCGACTCCCCACAGATCCGGCTGGAGCTTCTGGGCCCGGGTCAGCGGGTCCTGGTCAGCGGCATGGCGGACGACACACCGCGCGAGGACCATCGTCACCTGCTCATGTCGGTACGGCAGCTGAGCTGAACGCCCCGGAGGGACGCGGGAAACGGGCGACCGTACTGACGTGAGGGCGACGGCCGGTCAGCCACTGGCCGGCGCGGTTTCCCCGGCGAGCTGGCCGGTGGCAGCTTTCCGGGACGAGTGATCGCGGAGAGCCTCACCAGAGTGCCATGATGATCCGGGCCGCGGAGCATCGGTGCCCTGAAACAGCCGGTCCTGGACGAACGTGCGGGCCGCCCGGGCCCCGAGCAGCTGGTCGTCCCCGAGATCGGGACCCATGCGCTCACTCACGCCGGCGGTGACGTGGACGTGTGTCGGCGGACCCTAAGGGACAGGGCAAGACGGTGTCCCTGACACTGCCCGTCCCCGGGCCGTGAGCAGCGGCGGCGCGCGGGTGGTCACCGTTGTACGGTCGGACCGGCGGAGCCGGGGGGCGAGTGCGTGTCTCCGCGCGGCGGGAGGCCGTAAGAGTAAGACCGAGAGGACGGGGGCGGGCGGGATGACGAGGTTGCGGCGCCCGGGCTCGTCCGTCCCGGCGTCGCCCCGGTCCCTGCGGCGGCAGCGGGTGGCCGAACTGCGGGCGCAGGGCCGGTACGGTCCCGAGCTGCGCGAGGTGCTTCCCTCCTTCGTCGGCCTCGGCCTGGTGCTGCTGGCTCTCGTCCTGCTGGCCGGCCGCCTCAGCCGCGCGTTCGGCGCCACCGGTCCGCTGATGTGCGCCCTCCTGTCCGTGGTGGCCGCCACGGTGGGCCTGCGCCTGCGCCGGAGGTTCCTCCGCCGGCGCGGCGGCCGTTACACCGCCCAGGAGCTCGCACGGCTGGACGACCGCGGGCTGGTCGAGGCCACCACGCGCATGCTGGAGCGCGATGGCTGGCGTGTGGCCGATCTGAGCCTGCGCAAGGGCCGCATGCGCCTGTACGCCCGGGATGACCAGGGTCGTGCGCTCGACGTCAGGTTCCGTCCCGTCGCGACGGCCGACGAGGACGCCCCCTGGCCGGAGACCGTGCGGGAGGCGGTCCGGCCGGGGACCGAGCGGCCCGGCCGGCTCATCGTCCACCGCGGCGACTTCAGCCACGCCGAGATGCGCTGGGCTTCCCGGCAGACCGACGTCCACCTCGTCGACGGCCGCCGACTGCGCCGCTGGGCGGCCGGCACGCCGCTGGACAGCCTGAGGCGCCGGCGCTGACCCTACGAACGCAATGGTGGACCGGTTGATCATGAGCACTCAGGAGGTCGCAGTCGTCACCGGTGCCTCGCAGGGCCTCGGGGCGAGCACCGTCGACGCCTACCGCGAGCACGGCTCCGCCGTCGTCGCCACAGGCCGGCCGTCGGCATCACCGTGTGCTGCGGGCCGACCACCTTACGGGCGGCGCAGGTGCCGTACGCGCCGCCGGTCCACTGCCGTCGGGGAGGCGCTCGGCGACCGGCGCCGGTGCCCGCACCGGCAGACCGCACCCAGATAGTCGATCGGTCGTATAGTGGCGTCATGGGACGGACAAGTGACGCCAGGGAGAAGATCCTCGACGCTGCGCAGTCACTCATCGAGCTGCGCGGCTACTCGGCGCTCGGCGTGGCCGAGATCTGCAAGACGGCCGGGGTGCCCAAGGGCAGTTTCTACTACTTCTTCGAGTCCAAGGAAGCCCTCGCGCTCACCGTGATCGACGAGCACTGGGCCGCCGAGCGGCGCGATTGGACCCGCATCCTGAAGAGCGACACGGAGCCGCTCCAGCGGTTGCGGCAGCTGTTCGAGGCGACCGAGGCCGAGCACCGGGCCGGCCGGGAGAACCGCGGATCGATAGCGGGCTGCATGCTCGGCAACCTCTCCCTGGAGATGTGCAACCAGAGCGAGGCCGTACGCGACCGGCTCAAGGAGATCTTCGAGGACCAGGTCGACTTGATCGAAGCGGTTGTCGCCGAGGCCCAGAGCCGTGGGGAGGCCGCCGTCAGCGACACCCGCGAATCGGCCCGGGCCGTGGTCGCGCAGCTGGAGGGTCAGGTGCTGTTCGCCAAGCTCTACAACACCACCGCACCGCTCGGCGCGCTCTGGGCCAACTGCCAGGCGCTGCTGAACGCCCGGCCGGCCTCCGTCCCGGCCACACCCTGACGGCACGGCGGGGCCCGAGGGTCCTGGTACGACGGCGGCCCCTGGTCCCGTGTGGCCAGGGGCCGCCGTCGTACGTCCGGGAAACCTCGCGCCGGGCCGCCGGGAGACGGCGCACCGGCCGCTCCGCGATCGCCGCGGCGTCATCCCGGTGAGACGATGCGCTCCAGCAAACCCGGGCATAGGGTGTGAATCATCCGTTCGCCCGTGTCTCGGTCGACAGTCCGGCGAGGAGACATCGCATGGTCAGGATGGCTCCCTCCGCGCGCGCAGGCGCACCTCACCTCTCGCACGCTCCGCCTCCTGACGCCCGAGCGCGCCGAAACGCGCGCACCTCGCTCGGAGCGAGAGCGAGCTGCTCCCGCCGACGAGGCACGGTCCCCACGCGGGCCGGGCAGTCGAGGCCATCGCGCGTCCGGGAAGGGGCGAGAGACACACCCAAGCCACAGGAGCAGTGATGAACGATGTCTCCCGCGCTTACGACGTCATCGTCATCGGGGCCGGCCCGGCCGGTGAGAACGCGGCCGACCGCACCCGGGCCGCCGGGCTCAGCACAGTCATCATCGAACACGAATTGCTCGGAGGTGAGTGCTCGTTCTGGGCCTGCGAGCCCAGCAAGGCGCTGCTGCGGCCGGTGATCGCCCGGGCCGACGCCCGCCGTGTCCCCGGATTCCGCCACGCGGCGGACGGGCCCCTGGACGTTCCCGCGGCGCTCGCGCACCGTGACACGATGGCCGAGCACTGGAAGGACGACGACCAGGTCGACTGGTTGGACTCGGTCTGCGTGGACCTGATCCGCGGTCACGGCCGGCTCACCGGCGAGAAGCAGGTGGCGGTGGAGACGCCCGAGGGCGACACGGTCCCCCTCACCGCCCGGCACGCCGTCGTCATCGCCACCGGCACCGGCGCGGCCCTCCCCGACCTGCCCGGACTCGACTCGGTACGTCCGTGGACCAGCCGCGAGGCGACGAGTTCCTCCGAGGTGCCCGGCCGGCTCGTGGTGGTGGGCGGAGGTGTCGTGGCCGTGGAGATGGCCACTGCCTGGCAGGCCCTCGGCTCCCAGGTGACCATGCTGGTCCGCAGCGAGGCCGGACTGCTTCCCCGGATGGAACCGTTCGCCGGTGAACTGGTCGCGGAGGGGCTGCGCGAAGCAGGAGTCGACGTTCGTCTCGGGGCCTCGGTGATCTCCGTGACGCGTCAGGAGCACGCGGCCGGCGAGGTCAGGGTCGAGCTCAAGGACGGGACCGAGATGACCGCGGACGAGGTCCTGTTCGCCATCGGCCGGACCCCGCAGACGGCGAAGCTGGGGCTGGAGACCGTCGGACTGACGCCCGGCGACTGGCTGAGGGTGGACGACACCTGCCGGGTGACCGCCGTCCCCGGCGGCTGGCTCTACGCCGTGGGTGATGTCAACCACCGGGCGTTGATGACTCACCAGGGCAAATACCAGGCCCGGATCGCGGGCACTGTCATCGGCGCACGTGCGCGGGGCGAGACCCTCGACGACACCAGGTGGGGCGCCCACACGACGACCGCGGACCTCGTGGCCGTTCCACAAGTCGTCTTCACGGACCCCGAGGTCGCGTCCGTGGGCCTCACCACACGCGAGGCCGCGCGCGCCGGACAGCGGATCGAGGTCGTGGACTACGACATCGGACTGGTCGCGGGTGCGCGTCAGTACGCCGCTGGCTACCGGGGCAGAGCCCGCATGCTGCTCGACGAGGAGACGGGCGTCGTACTGGGAGTCACCTTCGTCGGCCCCGGCGTCGGAGAACTCCTGTACTCGGCGACCGTCGCGGTGACGGCCGAGGTGACCGTCGACAGGCTCTGGCACGCCGTGCCGGCCTTCCCGACGATCAGCGAGGTCTGGCTCAGGCTGCTCGAAACCCACCGCCACCGGGGCAACGCGGAACCCTGCTGAACGCCTTCCCCGCCGTCCGCGCCGTCCCACCTGCCCGGCGTCGCGCGGGCGGTGGCCGCGCGGCACATGACCGGCCGGGGCCGCTCCCCTCCTCCGTGAAGCGGCCCCGGCCGGCAGCGGTCCCCGTCGCCCTCCGCTCCCGGACGACAGGGACGGGAGATCACCGGCAGAAGCCGGCAAGGCCGGCTCAGCCGACGCGCAGCGGAGCGAGGGCCTTGGCCCACGCCACGACCTGGTCCAGCGTGGTGACGAGCGTGTCGCGCTGGATGTCGGCCGGCTTGAAGACGGAGAAGTTCTCGAAGTCCGTGAACAGGGAGAGCGCCACCTGCGCGCGGACGTCGGCCATCTGCAGTTCGCCGGCGATGCCGCGCAGGTGCTCCACGGCGCGGGCGCCACCGAGCGAGCCGTAGCTGACGAAGCCGACGGACTTGTTGTTCCACTCGGCATAGAGGAAGTCGATCGCGTTCTTCAGCGCGCCCGGCAGGGAGCGGTTGTACTCCGGCGTGACGATGATGAAGCCGTCGAGGGAGGCGATCTTCTCGGCCCAGGCCTGGGTGTGCGGCTGGGTGTAGTTGCCCAGGGAGGCCGGGTACGCCTCGTCCAGAACGGGGAGCTTGTAGTCCAGCAGATCGACGAGTTCGAACTGGGCGTCGGTGCGCTCGGAGGCGACTTCGTGCACCCAGCGAGCGACGGCTTCACCGTTACGGCCCGGCCGGGTGCTGCCGATGATGATACCGATCTTGGTCATGAGGACGCCCTTTCATGGGTCGGCCGCGCCTGAGGTCAGCTCGGGCCCAGCCACATTTACTTGCCGAGTCAAGTAGTACAGGATGATAATTGATGCGTCAACTATGTTGAGGGTCGGCGCCAAGTCACTACTCAGCAGGTGACGGGGTCAGCCGGTGCTGTCCGGCCCCTCCTCCACCCCGGACCGCAGGACGTCGGGGCCGAACAGCGCTGCCGAGGGGCGGGGCGAAGAGCGCTGCCGCGAGGGGCGGGGCGGGCGCCGTGTGCCGGGGATCGCTCAGCTCGGCCACCTCACGCGCCGGCCCGGCCGTGTCATCGCTGACCAGGGTGCGCCAGCCACCCTCACGCAGCGTCTTCCGGCACTGGCCCAGGGCGTGCAGGTGGCTGCGTACGCACTCCACCTGATCGAGCGACGCACCGGGAGCGACCATCAGGTCGGACTGGATGGCCAGGAAATGTTCCGCGACGATGGAGAGCCCCGACTCCGCAGGAGAGGGCGCACGTCCGCCGCACGTCCGGCCGCGGAGTTGTCCACGTCGTGACAGGAGAGCGCGCGGCGGGCACACGTGTGTCCCGGCACACCTCCGCGGTGGCCGGGCAGCGTGAGACCGGGGCCGGCAGGGTCCGGAAAACGGCCGCGGGACGAGCCCTCACCGGCTCACCCCGCGGCCGTACCGCGTGGAGGGCGGTTTTCACCGCCCAGTGGTGGTCAGGATTCCGCGCGCTTCGGCAGCCGCCAGTTCGGGCGCGGGAAGTGGCAGGTGTAGCCGTCCGGGTAGCGCTGGAGGTAGTCCTGGTGCTCCGGCTCGGCCTCCCAGAACGGACCGGCCGGTACGACCTCGGTCACCACCGGCCCGGGCCACAGCCCCGACGCCTCCACGTCGGCGATGGTGTCGAGCGCGACGCGCCGCTGCTCCTCGTCGAGGTAGAAGATGGCGGAACGGTAACTGGCCCCGATGTCGTTGCCCTGCCGGTTCTTCGTGGTCGGATCGTGGATCTGGAAGAAGTACTCCAGGATCGTGCGGTAGTCGGTGACGGCCGGATCGAAGGTGATCTCGATCGACTCGGCGTGGTTCCCGTGCCTGCGATAGGTGGGATGGGCCAGGTCGTCGTCGCCGCTGTAACCGACCCGGGTGCCGGTCACACCGGGGAGTTTGCGGATCAGTTCCTGCATCCCCCAGAAGCAGCCGCCGGCCAGCAGCGCTCTTTCCTGCACGTCGGTCATCAGTTCTCACCCTTCCCCTCCCCCGGCGACCGGAGGAGATACAGCACTACTATGACGCAAACTGCGTCACCAGTCAAACCGGTGACGCCCTGCGCGGACACTGGGGCGACCGGCGCGGTGCACGCCTCGCGTCGTAACCAGTTTGACTGGTGACGTTCGGCGTGGGACAGTCGCCTGGCCACGGCTTTCCGGCGACCGCCTCGCGGCGGGAACTCCCCAGCAGAGACCCCCACTCCAGATCCACCACCACGGAGGCCCACATGATCAGCAGGCGCACCTTCAACAAGGCCGTAGGGCTGGGATCGGGCGCGGCCGCCGTCTCGCTGACCGCCCTGCAGGGCATCCCGAGCGCCTCCGCCGCCCCGCGCCACACCCCGGCGCCGACCGTCCCCGAGGTGACCCCCGGCACCCACACCTCGTTCGCCAGGCTGAGGCAGGTCAGGGCCGGTGTACTGAACGTCGGCTACGCCGAGGCGGGCCCCGCCCACGGCCCGGTCGTCATCTGTCTGCACGGCTGGCCCTACGACATCCACAGCTTCGCCGACGTCGCCCCCCTGCTGGCGGCACAGGGATACCGGGTGATCGTTCCCTATCTCCGCGGCCACGGCACGACGACCTTCCTGTCCTCCCGCACGTTCCGCAACGCACAGCAGTCGGCGGTCGCCCTCGACGTCATCGCCCTGATGGACGCCCTCAAGATCGAGCAGGCGCTCCTCGCCGGCTTCGACTGGGGCTCGCGCACCGCCGACATCATCGCGGCCCTGTGGCCCGAACGCGTCAAGGGGCTGGTGTCGGTGAGCGGGTACCTCGTCACCAATGTCGAGGCCCAGAAGAAGCCGCTGCCCCCCGCGGCCGAGCACACCTGGTGGTACCAGTACTACTTCTCCACCGAGCGGGGCCGCCTCGCCATGGAGGACAAGCAGAACAGGCACGACCTGTGCCGGTTCGTCTGGCAGACGGTCTCCCCGACCTGGCAGTTCGACGACGCCACCTTCGAACGCACCGCCACGGCGTTCGAGAACCCCGACTACCCGGCCATCGTGATCCACAACTACCGCTGGCGGCTCGGCCTCGCCGACGGGGAGCGGCGCTACGACCGCTACGAGCGCCTCCTCGCCACGCGCCCCGTCATCGCGGTGCCCACCATCACCCTCGACGCCGAGCGCGACCCGTTCACGCCTCCCGGCAACGGCGCTTCGTACCGCGACCGTTTCACCGGCGCGTACGAGCACCGCACGCTGTACGGCATCGGCCACAACCTGCCGCAGGAGGCGCCCTCCGCCTTCGCTCAGGCCGTCGTGGACGTCGACCACTTCTGATCACTGAGAGCCCCTGCTGCCCGGGGGGGCGGCGTCGGTTCGATCACCCCCGATCACCCCCGGCAGCAGGCAAGGAGCGGTCGTCCGAGCACATCCCCCGAGTGCGAGGGCGACCGCTCCGTCATGAGTCAAGCCGGTGACGCGCGCGAGGGTGTCACGCCCATCCTGGTCGGCCGGTCATCCGCCGGCCCACCCTGCGCCACCGCCCGGCCCCCGCTCGATCACACCGCCGACTCCCACGCACTGGCCGGCCGTCCAGCGCTCGTCAAGGACGCCCCGGCCGGCCGGGCCACGGTGACGACTGAGATCTGCGGCACCGGTGAGGGGCATCGACGCGATGCGGGTGCCGCTCACCGGGTGGCGTACGGACGGCGGCCCGCGACCTCGGGTGCCGACTTGGCCGGCATGCCCCACAGCGTGCGTCGTGCCACCGGTGCACCTTCACGGTCTGATGCGGCCGGCCCGCCATGTCTGTGCTCCCACACGTGCGCGAAGCGCGTCAGCCGAGCCTGGTCACCTGGTAGTGGGAGATGTGCCAGCGGTCAGCCACACGCTGGAGCACGATGCCGAGAGTGACGTGGATGTCCGGCCGGTCGGTGAAAGTGAAGTCGACGTCGAGATATCCGAGCAGGACATCGTCGGCAAGACTCCGCGTCTCCAGTACCTGGTACTCGGCCGCCAGCCCGATCGGCTGGGAGTCGTAGTACGTGAAGACCCCCTGCCGGCCGACGCTGTAGGGACGAAGCCCCTGGAAGATGGCGTCCTCGGTGAAGAGTGCCGCGGCCTTCCCCGGCTCGTGCGCGTCGACCGCGGCCTTCCACTGGTCCATGACGCCACGCAGGATGGCTTCTTGTGCTGCTGTGCCGCTCATCGGTCTTCTCCGTGAGTTGTTGTGTGGCCCGGGTCATTCGGGTGCGCCTGCAGGGCGGTGATCTCGGCGGTCATCCACGGCCACAGGGGCAGCGTGCCGAGCACGTTCTCACGCAGGTCGGCCTCGTCGTTGGCGCGCCACACGCCGACGCTGCGCAACTCACCGACCGGGCGCCACAACCGGAACAGGTGTCCCGTGGCGGCCAGTTCCCCGGCCCGGACGGATTCGGCCGCACGTCGCCGGTCGACCTCGGTGGGGTCGGTGCCCTCGGGCACGGTCGTGGTGAGCACGACCAGGAATTCCTTCATCGTCGTTCGCCCTCTCTCGGTTCTGGGGGGCTGCGGGGCCGCCTTCTCGGACGGGAGCACCCCAAACTAGACGACCGGTCTACTTCCGTCAAACCGTGGGACGACGAGCCGCCGGCCAGCGTGGTCATAGTCCCCTGAGCCGTTCGGATCCGGCCTCACACATGCGCACCGTAGGCAGACATGGGGGACACCGCCTGATCGTGTGATGGTGCGCGAGACGCTGACCCTCGACACTTTTCTGCGTGGGTACCCGGGCCTGGGTACCATGCGCAGCATCAGGCACAACGAGGGAGTGAACGGTTGTGACCAGCCAATCAACCGCCACGCTCCGGTCGCGGTACGTCGAACAAGCCGCGTCGGACCTGGAGGAGAATCGCCGACGGCAGCAGGAACTGGCCCAGACCATAAAGATGTTGAAGCGGGAGGAAGCCCTCCTCATCGACATCCTGGCGCTCGCCGAGCGGCACGAGGGCGACGTCAGCGAACCGCCGCCCCTCCCCGAGCAGGCCCAGGGGGAACCCACGGTCCGGCAGGCCAGGCCGGCCAAGGCCCAGAACGGCACGGGGAGGAGGAAGGCGAGGGGCAAGTCGCGGCAGCCTCTGCTCGCAGACATCCTGTTGGACCTGCTCCGCGCGCACGATCAGCCACGTGTCGCGAAGGAACTGAGGGACGAACTCCTCGCCAAGCACCCCGACCGGTCCCCCACCCCCCAGGTGGTACGCAACACGCTGGAATCACTCGTGGCCAAGGGACGTATCCGTCGTCACAAGCACGAGCGATCGGTGACGTACACCGTCGCGTGAAGTGCCATGCGCGGCCGGCGGACGTGTGCCGCTCCGGTCGGGGGCGAACGGAGCGGCACACGCGTGTGCACCGGTCGCCCTCCCCGTCTGGGGGCAGACGGAAGGACGACCGCTCCGACCCGCCGCGAAGCCGGCCAATCCACAGCTTCGCCGGGGGGTCTTCAGTGGCTGGCCTCCTTCTCCAGCACGTCGGCGGCGGCAACCTGCGTCTCGCCGACGCCCCGTCATCCCCGGCATTCCCTCGAACAACACCGACACCACCGGCTAGGCGAGCGCCGGACGAGCCGCCGATCCGCTGCGTCCCTCCCGGAGGCCCTGACGCCTCGTCCGTCCCGGAGCGGAACGATCCCGGCCGACTCGTGAACCCGGTGGCCACAGCCGCCTGCCCAAGAGCGACGACCCGTCCAGCATCCGCGCCGCGCCTGGAACCCGCCCTGCTCCCCCGACCAGGCGCCGTCCGGCATCAGGCCCGTTCAGTCGCTTCAGTCGCTGATGGGCGGCGGATGCCTGCGGACCCGAAGCCTACGTGCGGCCGATGCGCCCCCGCACCGGGTCACGAATCGCTTTCGTGGGTGTCTCGCTGCCGGTGACAGGCGGCCCTGCTACGCGGGCGGAGGGTGTGCGTGACGTCCTCCGGGAGGCACGGCGCTGAACGCAGCGTTCCTGAATGCCGGCCCCTGCGCCCTGCGCACAGCCGACGGCATGTGCGCCAAGGTGTCGACCACCTCCCGACGACAGCTCCGGGAGGCCGGGCGCGAGGTGACGGAGCCGGTCACCGCCGGTGCGGGTCGTCCTCGGGGAGCCATACGTCCGGGTCGTCCAGGCCGAGATCGCCGACTCCCTCCGTGAGGGCGTCCACGGTGCTGAGCACGGCCGCGCGTTGCTCGTCGCGGCGCCACACCAGGGACCACGTCCAGTAGACCTTCGGCCCGGACACGGGGCGCGCGACCAGATCGGGGGGCAGCGACGCCATCTGTGCCTTGGGGCAGTTGAGGATCGGGCGGCGCGCGCGGCGTACGTGGTCGAAGAAGCCCGGACCGGTGATGCCTCCGTCGGAGATGCGTACCGCGCGGGCGCCGGTGTCCCGGGCCAGCCGCTCGGCGTAGACGTTCCAGGACGACCATGTCGTGACGTCGGTGTCCACCAGGACGAGGAGGTCCTGGGCGCGGATGTCGTCCGGCTGACGGTCCGCGGAGACCGCGTACAGGCGGTCCGCGCCGATGAGCCGGGCGTTGAGCCCGCGTTCGTCCAGGTCCTGCCGGCGGACCCAGCACACCGCGAGGTCGAGACTGCCGTCCGCGACCCGCGCCGCCTGGGTGTGCGAGGGCGCGATCCAGGCGTCGACGTGCACCCGGGCCACGGCCGAGGTCCGGGCGGTCAGGTCCGGTGGCAGCCAGTTGACGTAGCCGATCCGGACGGATTCCGAGCCGGCGATCCTGGCGGCGCGGTTCCGGAGGTCGTCCGCGCGCTCCAGCAGGTCGCGCGCGTGCGGAAGGAGTGCCGCGCCGGCGGCGGTGAGGGCGACCGAGCGGCGGTCGCGGTCGAAGAGCCGCACGCCGAGATCGCGTTCCAGGGCCTTGATCTGCTGGGACAGCGACGGACCGGCTATCAGCAGCCGGTCCGCGGCACGCCCGAAGTTGAGGTCCTCGGCCACCGCGACGAAGTACCGCAGCTGACGCAACTCCATGAGGCCATGCTACGGAGCGGCTGTCGGCGGGACAGCCCCCGGTGCACCTCCGCGACGTGTTGGCTCCCAGCTGGTAGGCACAGGCTCTTACAGCAGGTCAGATGGGGTGTGGCGACGATAACGGTGCGAGAGGAGGTGGAATTAGACGACTGGTCGTCTGGTTCTGGAACGTGACCGGCCGACGCGGACCGGTCGGAACCACCACCGTCACACCGAAACCGAAGAAGGCAGTCATGAGCAACTCCGGCAAGAAGGTCGCCGTCATCACCGGTGCCTCCCAGGGCATCGGCGCGGGCCTGGTCGAGGCGTATCGCAAGCTCGGCTATGCCGTGGTCGCCACGTCGCGGACCATCGCCGCGTCGGACGACCCGGACCTCGTCACCGTTCAGGGCGACATCGCCGACCCCGCCACGGCCGAGCGCGTCGCCGCCGCCGCGATCGAGCGGTTCGGCCGCATCGACACCCTCGTCAACAACGCCGGCATCTTCGTCGCCAAGCCGTTCACCGAGTACACCCAGGAGGACTACGACGCGGTCACCGGCGTCAACCTGAGCGGTTTCTTCCGGATCACCCAGCTCGCTGTCGAGCAGATGCTCCGTCATGGCGGCGGCCACGTCGTCCAGATCACCACGAGCCTGGTCGACCACGCCCTCTCCGCGGTGCCCTCCGTGCTGGCCTCCCTGAGCAAGGGCGGCCTCCAGTCCGCCACGAAGGCTCTGGCCATCGAGTACGCGACCCGGGGCATCCGCAGCAACGCCGTCTCCCTGGGCGTCATCAAGACCCCGATGCACTCGGAGGAGTACTTCGAGACGTTCGCCGCCCTGCACCCGGTCGGGCGGATGGGTGAGATCAGCGACATCGTCGACGCTGTTCTCTACCTGGAGAACGCGCCGTTCGTCACGGGAGAGGTCCTGCACGTCGACGGCGGCCAGAGCGCCGGTCACTGACGCCGGGCGGGGCGGCCCCGGAGGCGCTGTCCCAGGAGCCGGCGTCCCCTGAACTGAAGTCCGTCCAGCCGCACTTCGAAGGTGGGCCGGCTGAGAAACCGGGCGACGACTCCGAGTGGTCGCCCGGGTCCAGGGAGGTCAGCCGCGGCAGCAGGAGCACCGCGGTGGACGTCAGCAGGCGGTCGGGGTCCGGTCCCCTGCCCGCGCCGAGGGCGACCGGCAGAGGGCCGCGGTGGTCCACCGAGTCCGGCACCGATCAGCTCACGAAGAGGCGGCACTGACACCTCGTCGACTGAACGCCTACGCCGCTCGGCTGCCGCCGGCCGGGAGGACTCGCGTCATCGCGGTGGCGGCACACACCTGGTGACACCGGTACGACGTCGCCACCACACGCGGTGCCAGCACCGGACGTGGCCGGTACCGGCCACGTCCGCCACAGGCGGCGCCCACGGCGGGCGGCCCCGCGCCGTGCGCCGGGACGGACGGGCGGGGATCGTTGAACGAGTGCTCCCGGTCCACGTGCGGGTGAAGCCGGCGCCCGCCGCGGACACGCACCGGGCGGCCGGGACGGTCCGCGCGGGAGCGATCAGCCCGTCCGGCTGTGCCGGCGGGCCCGGTAGGCGGCGGCCTTGACCCGGTTGCCGCAGGTCTTCATGGAGCACCACTCCCGCCGGGGGCCGCGCGAGCGATCGATGTAGACCTGCGTGCACTCGGGGCGGGAGCACTCGCGCAGCAGTCCCTCCACTTCGCCCAGGGTCTCCACGGTCTCCCGGGCGAGAACCACCAGGGCCTGCGAGACGGAACCGGTGCGGCGGCGCGTGCCGTCGGCGGCGAGCTGTACTCTGACGGGCAGCCCTGCCGCCTGCCGGTTCACCTCGGCGAGCGCCGCGGCCGGCAGCGGTTCGCCCGCCAGGTGGGCCGCGACCACTGAGTAGATGGCCTCACGCAGGTCAACGGCGGTGGCGAGGTCGGCCTCGTCGGCACCGGGCGCCGCGTCGAGCATTCCGGACTCCACGAACCAGTCGTCGAGCGACTCGGGAGATGCGAGCATCTCCGTCGGCGCCGCGTTGCGGCGTGCACGCAGCGTTCCGACGAAGTCGAGGAAGAGCGTCCCGCAGGGGAATGCATGAGTCACGTCACCATTCTGGCCGGTGACAAACGAAAATGCAAAGCCCCTGATCGAACGCCGGCACCTGACGTCGGCGCCCTGTATGCCTCCGACACGCTATCGGACCAGTCGCCGGACACCCCGGCCAGACCGCCGACCCGGGCGGGATGCGGGCGACACCGGCATCCGACAGGCTGTGATCACGGCGGTTACCATGACCGTGTGTCTGGCAAGCGCCCCTATGTCTCTCCCCTGCGCCGGCAGGCAGCCGCCCACACCCGCGCGGAGATTCTGCGGTGCGCCACCGACCTCTTCGCTGAACGCGGTTACGGCAGGGTCACCGTGGCGGACATCGCCTCGGCGACCGGAGTCTCGGCCAAGACCGTCTTCGCCAGCGTGGGCAGCAAGGGCGCCATCCTGAACGAGATCGTGGACCAGGGCGTGGTCGCGTCGGACTACCAGAAGACCATGCGCAAGCTGCTCACCCTGCGCGCGCCGGAAGCCGTCCTGGAGGCGTTGGCCCGGGGCACACGGGCCGGCAATGAAGGACAGTTCCGGGTCCACGAAGCGATCCGGGCGGCTCTGCCCGTCCATGAGAACGGCGAGGCCCTGTGGGAACGGGCGACCTCCGCCTACCGGGAGGCCCTTCGGACAGCCGCTCGCCACTTGCACACCCTGACCCCGGCGCCCGACCGCCCCGAGGAGGAGACGGCGGATCTTCTCTGGTTCTGGTTCGGCCCGACCGGCTGGCGCACCCTGGTGAGGGAGAACGGCTGGTCCTGGGAGCACGCCGAGGCCTTTCTGCTGCGGACGGCCGTCGCGACCCTGTTCCCTCACGCATGCGGTGGTTCACGCTGTTGACGGCCGTGCGTCACATGACGTGACGTCGCGTCGGCCGGAAGGGAGCGCCATTGACTCGCGCGACCGGTGCAGGCCGGTGCGCAGGTACTCGGCCGGGCCGAGATGGCCGTTGTCCGCGTGGGTGAGCAGGACGGCCGCCACCGCCTCCGATGAGGTACCGGCCTCCTGTCTCCCCCGGCCGCGATGCCGCCTCACGAAATACGTGTCGCCCCCTGCGGCCGGTACTGTGCGCCGAGCGGAGGGACACACCCTTCACACCGTGGTGTCGTGCGGCAGCGCCGCGGCGGCCTCGGCCGCTCGCGCCGTGACCTCGGAGGCGGCTCGTGCGGCCCGGCCGGTCACCCGCCAGGACAGCATGCGCATGCCGGCGGCCGGTCCGGGGGGAAAGACGCCCAGCTGACCGAGCATCGTGATGTCGTCCCGCACGGCCTCGTGCCGGATGATCTTGCCGTCGCGGAGGTCCAGCACGTGGATCTGCTCGAAGTCGATCTCCCGTCCGGTGGGAGGTACGACCTGGTCGACCTCCTGGTCCTTGAAGAGGACGAAGGCACCGGTGTGACGGCCCCGCATGCGCAGCCGCACCCATACCTGGGTGTCACCGGTGATGATTCCGGTGACGGGCAGCCGCAGGTCGCTGAACGCGGATCGCAGCCACGCGCCGGAGGCGAGCACGCCTGCCGGACCGGGGATCCGGCACGCCGGAGGAGACACCGCGGCTTCGCGGTTCCGGAACTCTGCGTGGACGACTTCGGCGGCCAGCGCGGGGTCACCGGTCTCCAGGACCTTGAAGAGCGCGTGACCGAGGTCGGTGGCGTGCATCGCCATGGGGTCTTGCCTTCCCTCTGCTGTGGGCTGCGGACGGACACCCAAGAGGGCACCCTCTGTTGAGGTTATACACTACCTATTGAATAGTCATTGGGTGAAGGCAGCGCGGTACGCGCATCGCCGGTTCAGATGAACAGGACACTTTCGACGTCGATGGTGACGAGTTCCGTGTCCCAGGACACCGTTCCGTCCTCGCCGAGCCGTCGAACTCTTCGTAGGCGGAGGCAAAGTGCGCGGCGGCGCCGGCGTTGATGACTACGGGTGTGTATGTCATGTCTGCGCAGCAGACCGTCCGGGCCGAAGTAGAACACCTGCTCGCGGCAGTGAGTCGCGATGTGGTCCGGGAAGGTCACCCGCAAGCGCCTCCAGGTCTCCGCCTCGACGGTGACGGGAGACAGTTCGACGGCCTTGAACCCGTCAGAGCCGAAGGTGAACGGGGACGTCAGATAAGTCCACATGGCGTATCCGGCGAAGTAGGCCACATGCAGGTCGTCCCAGGCAGCGTGCAGGTCGTTCGGGAACGAGGCGCGAGGGTCGGACCGCTCGGCCCTCACCTCGCCGCTGACCGTCTCCACGGCCGCCCGGCCGGCGGTGACGGAGGTCCGCGATTCGGGCGCGGTGAAGGGATAGTGGCTGGCGTGTTGCCGGCACTTCCGGCTCGGCGGTTCGCTGTGGCGGCTGAAGGGACGGGAAGGGATTCTGCGTCATGCGGCCGTGCGGCTCGACCTGCACCGGCCACGATGCGAAGACGTGAGGCCCGTCGGTCGCTGATCCGGCTTCCGCGGGTCGCTTTTGCCATGGCTGTCCTGGCCCAGGTCCCCTGGCGCTCGGCTCGCGCGTTCCAGGAGGGCCGTGTCACTACGCCTCACCCGCGCCGGCCTCCTCCGGCGCGCGGGCGGCGGGGACCGGGGCGGGGGTGCCACGCTCGTGGACGTGCGGCGCCGGTGTGCGGTCGATCCGGAGGCTGAGCAGTTCCGGTCGGCTGTAGTGGCCGCGCGAGTCCATCAGGCGCTTGCGCAGGTCGATCCGGGTCAGGTCCAAATCTGCGATGACCTCGCCCTCCCCGGAGGTGAGCGGCTCGCCGACGAGGCTGCCCTCGGGGTCGACGACGGCGGTGAAGAAGCCACCGGAGACCGCGGCGACGGGTCCGCCGGTGTCCGCGGCGATCTGCGCCTGCTGGTCGGCGTCGAGCCAGGCAGTCGCGTTGACCACGAAGCAGGCCGACTCCAGTGCGTGCTGGCGGATGTTGACCTCGATCTGGTCGGCGAACCGCTGGCCGCCGAAGGCGCCGGGGTACATCGCGGCGTGGATCTGCTCCCCGTCGGCGATCAGGGCGTAGCGCGCCAGCGGCAGGTGGTGTTCCCAGCAGGCGAGCTGGCCGATGCGGCCGACGGCACTGTCGACCGCGCGCAGGCCCGAACCATCGCCCTGACCCCAGACCATCCGCTCGTGGAAGGTCGGTGTGATCTTGCGGCGGCGCTGGATGAGCGTGCCGTCCGCGTCGAACAGCAGCTGCGTGTTGTAAAGGGTGCTGCCGTCGCGCTCGTTGACGCCGATGGAGACGACCATCCCGGCTTCGCGGGCGGCTTCGGCGATCGCCTGGGTCTCGGCGGACGGTACGGTCACCGCCTCCTCCAGCAGACGGATGTGCTCCTCGGCCGTCATGTAGGGAGGCTGCAGGAAGGAGAAGTAGGGGTAGTAGGGGACGACGGTCTCGGGGAAGACCGCGAACTGGACGCCCTGCTCGCCCAGCTGGCGGATCTTCCGCACGATCTTGGCGGTGGTGCCGGCCCGGCTGTACAGCACGGGGCTGATCTGTACGGCGGCGGCTCGGACGACTGTCATGAGCGGATTCCTTCGGGTGGGGGTGGGGTTGCCTTCGCGGTGTGGCGCCCGCGCGCAGACGGGCAGGCGGTGGGCGCGGCGCGAGCGGGACAGGGGGCTTCAGGTGGTCCGCGGAGTTCATCCGGTGCCCTGAGCGACCGGGGTGCTGTGGGCGGTGTGCGGTGCCGCCGGGCGGGCAAGCCGCCACGGTGTTGCCGGCTGTACCGCTCAGCGCCGGTGCGTTTCGAGGACGCGCGGCCTGTGCGTCGGCCGCCCCGGCCGCTCGGAGGCGTCGGCCGGCCGGATCGGCGCGCCCTCGGTCTGTCTGTCGGCCGCGGTCCCGCGGCCGACCAGCTGGACAGCAGGGGCTCCTCGACGGACAGGGCGGGGCCGCGCCTCCGAGGACGCAGGCCCTTGGGGGCGGTCAGCGGCCGGGGAACCGCTGCGTGATCTCCTGGAGCACCCAGCCGTTGCCGTCCGGGTCGCTGAAGGTGGCGTAGGAACCGTAGCTGGCACGCTCCGGGTGCGGGCCGGCGATCCGCTCCTGGCCCTGACCGTTGTGCACGACGTCCCCGGCGTCGTGCCCGTGGAAGAAGAGGCCCTTGCCGTCGTGGAACACCTCGCTCACCTCGATTCCGCGGCCGACGAGGTCCGCGCGGGCCTCTTCGATGTCCGTGACGACGAGGTACAGACCCTGGGCCGAACCCGGCTCGGCCGTGGTGAGGCCCGTGCCGAAGATGATCGAGGCCTCGGAGCCGGGCGGCGTGAGGTGGACGACCCGGTAGTCGTCAGTGACGTCCTTGGCGAGGTCGAGCCGGAATCCCGCCTTCTCGTAGAAGGCCCTGGCGCGGTCGACGTCCGAGACGGGCAGGACAAGGAGCTCTAGTTTCATGGTCATTTCTCTGATCACTTTCGGTGAGTGGGCAGGTCAGCCCAGGTAGAAGTCCTTGCGTGCCGCCACGAACTCCTCGATCGTCCGGGCGGGGGCGCCGGTGAGGCGCTCGACGTCGTCCGATGCCCGGTCGTAGCGGTTCTCCTGGTGCAGGCGGCACATGGTGACGATGTGCTGCTCGATGTGTGACGGCAGGCCGATCGTGGAGAGCACCTCCTCGCGCCACTGTTCCAGCGGCACGTCCACGTACGAGACCGGCCGGCCCAGCGCCTTCGAGAAGGCCTCGGCCATCTCCGTCATGTCGGCCGTTCGCGGGCCGGTCAGTTCGTAGACACGCCCCACGTGCGGAGCGGGCTCGCGCAGCACGGTCGCGATCACCCTGGCGACGTCGTCCACGGCGACCGGTGAGGTGCGCCCCGCGCCGAAGGGCAGTTCGATGGTGCCCCGCGCGCGGATCGTCTGTGCCGGAAGCATGGTGAACAGCGGGTTGTCCAGGAACGATGTCGGGCGGACGTGGACCACCGGCAGGCCCGACCAGTCGAACACCTGCTCCGCCAGCCAGTGCAGCCGTTGCTGCCGGGACTCGGCGGTGCTGGTGGCGGTCATCTGCGACACGGTCATCTGCGACAGGTCGACCAGGGCATCCAGCGTGCCGTGCTGCCGGGCGACACTCGCCACGACGGTCGCCGCGAGGAGATGGTCCGGTGAGACAGGCATGGCGAAGTACATGCTCCGGGCGCCCTCCAGGGCGGTCGCGACGGTCTCGGGTCGCGTGAGGTCACCCAGGACGACCTCCGCCCCGAGGGCACGGAGCCGCGCGGCCCGGTCGTCGTCCCTACGGACCATGACACGCACGGGTACGTCATGTGCGCGCAGCCTCTCGACGACTTTGCGGCCCACGCCGCCCGCGCCTGCGATGAGGGCGGGGTGATTGGCAGCCATAGGTCTGTCTCCTTCTTTGTGACTGGGTGAGATCGCATGCGCGTCGCCGCACGGAATCGGGGGCGCGGACGTTCGGCGGAGCTCCAGCGGGTGCCGCGGGAAGGCCGAGGGAGGGGATGCGATGACCCCGACCCGAGTTAGGAGCATATGCTCCTATTGGGCAAGAGGCAAGCACTCCCCCTCCTCACCCGGGCCGACATGTCGCCGGAGGGGGCGCTCCTGCTCGCCGCAGGCACGGTGGGCAACGCTGAACCTTTCCGCGCGCGGGACCATCGGCCATGGTGACGATCCGGCGCGACACGGTGCGCCCGGGACCGGATGCCGTGCCGGTGGCCCACGCGGCAAGGAGCGGAGCTTCCCGGCGGATCAGGTGCCGGCGCCCGGACACACCTTGGTCGGCGGGCGTGACATACTCCGCCCGTGTTGTGTGTCACCGCCGTGACCGGTGACCAGCAAAACTGCGGACGGGCGGGCCGTGCGGATCCGGCGCGGCCCGCCGCTCGTGTGTGTTCCGCTGATGGTGTAGGCGAAGGCCAACTCGTCATCGGTGGCTACGAGGTGTTCCACCGCCACGTTCAGGTCCGGGATGGCCGCGCGGAGTCCGCCGAACATCGCCTTGTACCCCGCGGGCCCGGGCCCCTGGCCTGGGGCGGGGTCGTGATCGATCGAACCGGGCGCCACGATCTTGTCCAGGGCGTCGAGGTCGCCGGTGACGACGGCCTCTGCGAAAGCGGTCTGGGCGGCGATGTTCGTCTGTCCGGACATGGCGCTCCTCCGCGCTGAGTCGGCCACCGGTCCGCAAGGGCCGGACTTCCGCAGGCACCCGCGCATGCGGGAAGGCGGGGAAAGCGCCGGCCCGCGTGCCCGCCAGGCGACTGCCGCGCGTTCCCGCCGCGACGGCCCGGCCCGCTCCCCAGCCGACCGGGGCCGCAGCGGACAGGCGAGCCCGGGCACGCCTGCGCCCCGGCGCAGCGGCCCTGTGCCACGGTGCCTCCGGTCTCCTCCTGTCGCCACGCGATGGCACTCCGGCAGGCGATACGCAACCGTGCGCTGTCGCGGCACGCGTCTCAGCGGCGGCGGGACGACCGTGGCGCGAGCGGCGACCGCAAACGCCCGGCGTCGTCGACGCTCGTGCGGCCCGTCTCAAGCGGGGCGCCGAACGAGTGCGGGGCAGCCGAGGTCACCGGGCCCCGTCCACCACGGGCCGACCGGTACGGCGGCCACGCCCGCTCCACCCACCGCCGGAGAGGTCGAACCGCCTCGGCGGGTCCACCGCGCCACCGCTGTCAACCGGCCGTGCTCTCACGTACGACAAGCCTGTGCCCCGCGGTCACCTCCCGCGGGCCGGGGCGTGTGGCGCCGCGCGGCGAACCGTGGACCTGCTGTTGCAGCATCTCCACCGCGACCCGGGCGATCTGCTCCTTGTCGGGGGAGACGGTGGTGAGCGTCGGGGTGCTGTAGCGCCCGTCCTCGATGTCGTCGAACCCCGCGACGGCCACGTCCCGCGGTACGCGCAGGCCACGGGCGAGTGCGGTGCGCTGAGCCCCGAGGGCCAGCAGGTCGTTGAAGCAGAAGACCGCCTGCGGCGGCTCGTCCAGAGCGAGCAGCCGTGTCATCGCTTCGGCACCGTCGGACCGGTGGTAGGAATCCGTCGGCGGGGCGAGTGCCTCGTCGTAGGGCAGGCCGGCCGCGCGCAGGGCTTCTTTGTAGCCGGCGAGCCGGAGGCGGGCGGTGTCGGCGCTCGGGTTCGTCTGCCGTCCGATGGCGGCGATACGTGTGTGGCCGAGTGACAACAGGTGCTCGGTCACCTCCCTCGCCGCCCGCTGGTTGTCGATGGCGACGTGGTGGGTGGGGCCGTCGATGACCCGCTCCCCCAGCAGGACGAGCGCGGTGCCGGCGTCGCGGTCGGCCAGTTCCTCCCGTCCGACTGCGATCGGGCTGAAGATCAGGCCGTCGATGCGCTGCGCGCGGATCCCTTCGAGGACCTGGCGTTCCCGTTCCGGCCGGCCGTCCGTCTGCTCGATGATGACGGTCCAGCCGCGTTCGGCCGCCGCGTCGATGACGAAGCGCGTCAGCTCCGCGAAGTACGGTGCGTCGAGTTCGGGCAGGGCGAGAGCGATCACACCGGTGCGGCCCTGACGCAGGTTGCGGGCGGACAGGTTCGGGCGGTAGTCCAGTTCCGCCAACGCGCGTTCGACCTTCTCCCGCGTCGGCGGTGCGACGTAGGTGTAGCCGTTCACCACGTTCGACACGGTCTTCACCGAGACTCCGGCCAGGGCCGCGACGTCCTTGAGGCTCGCTCCCACCAGATCACCTCCCACTGCGCCTGGCGAAGGCGCTCGCACCAGCGCGTCGAGGGCCACACTCGCAGACGGCCCGCCCGCGTCGGCAACCGCTTCCCCTACACGGCCGCGGCCACGATGCGAATCCGTGCGACCCGAGCACTTTACGACGCTGTTTCAACGATGTAATCGTATCTCCTCACAGACGGCGTGCTCGTGTCGTGTCCGTTGTCGTCGCCCCTCTCCGCTCGCGGCCGGAAGGCGGCGGCGGTACGGGCGCGCCCGCCTCCGCCGTCCGGCAGAACACCGAGGAGCCCCCCGTATGGCCACAGCCCGTCTCACCCTCGACCCCGCGTTCGCGACCGGCACCGTCGACCGCAGACTGTTCGGCTCCTTCGTGGAGCACATGGGCAGATGCGTCCACACCGGCGTCTTCGAGCCCGGGCATCCCGCCGCGGACGAGGACGGATTCCGCACCGATGTCCTCGATCTGGTGCGGGAACTCGGCGTCACCACCGTGCGCTACCCGGGCGGCAACTTCGTCTCCGACTACCGCTGGGAGGACGGGGTCGGTCCCGTGTCCGAGCGGCCCCGGCGACTCGATCTGGCCTGGCGCAGCGTGGAGAGCAACGCGTTCGGTCTCAACGAGTTCATGGCCTGGGCCGGCAAGGCCGGGGTGGAACCCATGATGGCCCTCAACCTGGGGACCCGCGGCGTTCGTGAGGCCCTCGACCTGCTCGAATACAGCAACTACCCCGCGGGTACGGCGCTGTCGGATCTTCGCCGCTCCCACGGCGTGGCCGAACCGCACGGCATCCGCATGTGGTGCCTGGGCAACGAACTGGACGGGCCCTGGCAGATGGGCCACAAGACGGCCCACGAGTACGGACGGCTGGCGGCGGAGACGGCCCGTGCCATGAAGCGGTTCGACCCCGGGCTGGAGCTGGTCGCCTGCGGCAGCTCCAACGCCCACATCGACACGTTCGCCTCCTGGGAGGCCACCGTGCTCGAACACACCTACGAGTTCGTGGACTACATCTCCCTGCACGCCTACTACCAGCCGGAGAACGGTGACCTCGACTCCTTCCTGGCCAGCGGCGAGGAGATGGACCGCATGATCTCCGCGATCACGGCCACCGCCGACCACGTCGGCGCACGCGTCCGCAGCGACAAGAAGATCAAACTGTCCTTCGACGAGTGGAACGTCTGGTACCAGAGCCGCTTCGGCGGTGAGTCCTCCCTGCCGTGGCGGGAGGCCCCCGAGCTGATCGAGGACGTCTACGACGTGACCGACGCGGTGGTCGTGGGCAGCCTCCTGATCACCCTGCTCCGGCACGCCGACCGCGTGGGGGCGGCCTGTCAGGCCCAACTCGCCAACGTCATCGCGCCGATCATGACACGGGCGCAGGGTCCCGCCTGGCGGCAGACCATCTTCCACCCCTTCGCCCGCACCGCGCGCCACGCCCGCGGGACCGTGCTGCGGGTGGAGCCGGAGTCGCCGCTCGTGGACACGGCGAAGTACGGTGCGGTTCCCGCTCTGTGGGCGACCGCCACGCATAACGAGGAGAGCGGCGAGGTGGTCCTCTTCGCGGTGAATCGCAGTCGCCGGGAGGACCTGGCCCTGTCCGTCGATCTCCGTGCCTTTCCCCGGCACCGGGTCGCCGAGCATGTGATCCTGCACGACCCGGATCCGACGGCGACGAACACCGAAGCCGCCCCCGACCGTGTCCGGCCGAGGACCGTGGCGGGCACCAAGACCGACGATCGCGGCCTCAGCACCGAACTGCCGCCCGTGAGCTGGACCATGATCCGCCTCACCGATGTCTGAGCGGCACGACATCGCCGTCCCGGCCGACGAAGAACCCATCCGAAGGAGCAGAGCATGCGCAGCACTACTTCACCCCTCCCGCCGGTCCCGCGCAGGGGGTTCCTCGGCGCTGCCGCCGGTGTGACGGCGGCCGGCCTCCTCACCGCGTGCGGCGGCGGCACCAAGGTGGGGGCCGGGCAGGGCGACGCCGCCGACGCGCCGGCCTTCAGTGGGGGCGAGTACAAGGGGCCCAAGGTCACGCTGGAGTACTGGAACGGCTTCACCGGCGGCGACGGTCCGCACATGCAGGCGATGCTGGCCTCGTTCAACAAGAAGTACGAGGGGCGCATCACCGTCAAGAACACCACCCGGCGCTGGGAGGACCTCTACCCCGCCCTGCCGACCGCCATCAGCGCCGGCAAGGGCCCGGACGTCGCCGTCATCCACAACGACCAGATCGCCACCTTCGCCGTACGCGGCACGCTCATGCCGCTGGACGACGTCGTGTCCGCCCTGAAGCTCACCGAATCCGACTTCATCCCCGCCGTGTGGCAGGCCGGCGTCTTCGCGGGCAAGCGCTACAGCGTCCCGCTCGACGTGCACTGCCTCGCCGACTACTGGAACGTGCGCCATCTGACCCGTGCGGGACTGCGCGAGGCGCCGGGTGACCGCGCGGGCTACGAGGACGCCCTGAAGGAGCTGAAGTCCGCGGGCGTCTCCCATCCCTTCTGGATGCCCAACAAGTGGCCCGCGCACCTGATGTTCATGAGCCTGCTGTGGCAGTTCGGCGGCGAGCTGTACGACGCGGAGGGCACGCAGGCCCTCTGGGGTTCGGACGCCGGTGAACAGGCCCTGGGCTGGATGGTGGAGCAGATCCGCGAGGGCTACAGCCCCGCCCAGGTCGCGCAGGACTCCCAGTACAACGCCTTCAAGAACGACAAGGTCAGCTTCACCTGGGACGGCATCTGGCAGATCAACGACCTCACGTCGACGGCCGGCAAGATCAAGTGGGACATCTCGGCCATACCCACGATCGGTTCGTCGCCCGCCGTGTGGACGGCCGGCCACAACTTCGTGCTGACGTCCCAGGCCGGGCGGGACAAGAACAAGGTCCAGGCCGCGAAGTTCTTCATCGACTACATGAGCGAGCGGTCCACTCAGTGGGCCCAGGCCGGCATGATCCCCGCCCGCAACAGCGTGCGCGCCCGCCCCGAGGTGGCCCGGCTGCCGCAGACGCGACTCGCCCGGGACGTCGACGTCTTCCGCTTCCTGCCCGCGCTGCCCGGACTCGGAGACGTGCAGAGCAAGGCGCTGGAACTGGCCGTCCAGAAGGCCGTCCTCGGCCAGCAGTCGCCGGCCGACGCCCTGGCCGACGGCGTGCGGACCGCCAACAAGATCCTGGCCGAGAACAAGCGGAAGTACGCGAAGTGAGGCACGCCCGGTGCGACGGCTGACAACACCGCCGTCCACCACGGGTGAACCGCGAGTCCCGGACCGCGCCGCGGTCCGGACCGGCTCACGGTCCCACCAGTGGTGGACCCCCTACGTCTTCATGGCACCGTACCTGGTGCTCTTCGTCACCTTCGTGCTCGTCCCCATCGGCTACGGCCTGTGGATCAGCCTGCACGAGTGGGACATCAATCTGCCGGCCAAGCCCTTCGTGGGACTGGACAACTACCGGGAGCTGTTCGATCCGCAGGGCGTGGACGGCCCCCGCTTCTGGCAGGCCATGCGCGCGACCGGCGTGTTCACCCTGCTGTCGACGCCGTTGCTGCTCGTCGTGCCCCTGTTCACCGCCCTCCTGATGAACGGGAAGTTCCGCGGACGCAACCTCTACCGGGCCGTCTACTTCGCGCCGTACGTCCTCGGCGTAGCGGTCGTCGGTCTGCTGTGGCGGTTCCTGCTCGACGGCAACATCGGCCTGGTCAACCACTATCTGGGTGTCATCGGCCTGCCGGACGACATCCAGTGGACCACCGACACCCCGGCCGCCTGGTGGGCCCTCGTCCTGGTCACCGTCTGGTGGACGCTCGGGTTCAACTCCGTCATCTACCTCGCCGGCCTACAGGACATCCCCGCCGAACTCTATGAATCCGCCAGGGTCGACGGGGCGGGCGCCTGGCAGCGCTTCCGGTACGTCACCCTTCCCGGCCTGCGGCCCGTGGCGCTGTTCGTGGTGAACTCCACGCTGCTGGCCTCGGCCAACATGTTCGGCCAGTCGTACATCATCACCGGGGGCGCGCCCGCGGACGAGACCAAGACCGCCATCTTCCTCATCGCGGAGACCGGCCTGCGACGCTTCGAGATGGGGTCGGCTTCCGCCATGAGCTTCCTTCTGGCCCTGGCTCTCATGGCGGCCAGCGCCGTGGTCTTCCGCGTCTTCCGTGAACGCCAGGAGGAGCGATGACCGGTACGAGGACACGACAGCGGCCACCCGCCACCGGCCCCTTCCCCGCCCAGCGGCGGCCCCCTGAGAGGGCGCCCCGCGCCGCCCGGCGACTGCGCCGGTCCCTGCTCCACCTGGTGCTGGCCGTCGTGGCCGCGCTGTACCTGAGCCCGCTCCTGTACATGCTGGTCACCTCCTTCAAGACGGGAGAGGCCGCGGGATCCACGGATCCGCGGTGGATCCCCTCCCCCGCCACGGTGCAGGCCTACCGGCACGTCCTCGGCGCCACCGACAGCCCGGTCGGGCGATGGCTCCTCAACAGCGTCCTCGCCGCCTCGGCGCACGCCGCCCTGGTGCTCGTCACCGCCACCCCCGCCGCCTACGCGCTGGCGCGGATGCGGTTCAAGGGCCGGCGGGTGTTCTTCACGTCGATCGTCGCGACGCTGTTCGTGCCGCCCATGGTGCTGCTCATCCCGAACTTCCTGATCGTCAACGAGCTGGCCTGGGTGGACAGCCTGCCCGCGGTGATCGTCCCGGGTGCGGCGAGCGCGTTCGGGGTGTTCTTCCTCCGCCAGTTCTTCCTCACCGTGCCGGCCGAACTGGAGGAGGCCGCCGAACTCGACGGCTGCAACCGGTGGCAGACATTCGTCAAGGTGGTCCTGCCCCTGTCCAAGCCGGCGCTCACCACGCTGGGCATGCTCGCCTTCCTCGCCAACTGGAACGACTTCCTGTGGCCGCTGTACGTGCTGCTCAGCCCCGACTCGCTCACCCTGCCCGCCGGACTCGCCAACTTCCAGAACGCCAACAACATCCACTACGACCTGCTGATGGCGGGAGCCGTGATCGCCAGCGTGCCCGTCCTGCTGCTGTACATCGTGGCCCAGCGCTGGGTGATCGAGGGCGTCTCCCGGTCCGGCCTCAAGGGATAGCGGGTCGCGGTCACACGGCGGGCAGGCGGCCGGCGTACGCAGCGCGTCGAGGAGGCAGGTGCCGGGCGGCGGACAGCATGGTTCGGCAGCGTGTCACCGGTTTGACGGGGTGACGGTGTGGGCTGCCACGACAGGCCGCCCACGCCGAACTCGTCGAGCGCGGTACCGAGACGGGCGAGACCTTCCACGACGCCGGCGGGGTGTTCCACCGCGGCACGGAGGCAGAACGGGTCAGCGGCCCGCGCCCGGAGCGCGCCAGCTACGGCTCGTTCGCCGCCTTCAGCGACCCGGACGGCAACGGCTGGGTCCTGCGGAGGTCACCACCCGGCTCCCGGCCGGTGACGACGAGGCCGCTCGCCGGACACGGCTGAGGCCATGCGAGCCCGGGCCCCGCGGTGGAGGCCGGAGCGCTCCGCACGTCGTCGACGCGGTTCTCTACCTGGACAACGCCCCCTTCGTCACCGGCGAGGTCCTGCACGTCGACGGCGGCCAGAACGCCGGTCACTGACTCGGGACGCCTACCGGACACGTATCTCTTCGAGGACGGGAGATGTCTTTCGGAGTACGGAGAGGGAATCTCCGGGCCACTTACACTGAGGCCATGGCAGACGCGACGACCATCAAGCCCCTGAACCCTGACGAGGAAGCGTTCCTACGGGCTCTGGGAAGAGTGATCACCTTCCTGCCCCGGGTCGTCGACGCGGACATGCTGGAAGAGCATCCGATTTCGGGTACCGAGTACATGGTCCTCGTGCACCTCTCCGAGGCGCCGCACAACCAGATGCGGATGAGCGAGCTCGCCGGCATGTGCGGGCTGTCACTGAGCGGCATGACGCGAGTGGTGAACCGGCTGGAGTCGCAGTCGCTGGTCATCCGCGAGAAGTCGCCGGACGACGGGAGGGCCTGGCTCGCCGTCCTCACCAGCGCCGGGTGGACGCAGCTGAAGCAGGCATGGCCCACCAACCTCGCGAGCGTGCGTCGCCATGTGTTCTCGCGTCTGGAGGGCTGCGACATCGCCGCGGCGGCGAAGGTGCTGGAGCGCATAACGCCCGCCTGATGGCACGTCGCCCGAATGGTCGGCTCTCCCCCCGGGCGGCGGCTGCCGCCTGCGTTCGGCGGAGACCGCCGACGGTGCGGCTCGCCTCGGACAGCAGTCGGACGAGCGCCGGGGTGACCACGGCGGGATCCCGGCCTGTGCGCATATGTGTGTCTTACAGACCCATGTCCAGCGCGAGGCACGAGAAGTGGTTCCAGGCGCCCTCGGGGTTGTAGGAGGCGATCGCCGCACCGTTCGGCTCGGCCTCCTTCTCCTCGACCATCTCATGGAAATGGACACGCTCGGGCAGCTTTCCGAAGCGGGCGTGACGTGCCGCTGCTGCCGCGTCCATCGCAGACTCAGTTCCCATGGTGACTTCCTTTCCTCGTCGCGGGCCGGCTCACCGGGCTCGATGAGGCAAGACTGCACCTCCGCGCGTAACCTGTCAATGCGGTGACGAAGACACCTTGCGTTCCCGGGGAGACCACGGCACAGGGAGGCCGCCGTCACCAGGCCGTCGCCGGCTCCAGAGTGCGCTCTCCGGTGCGCTCGGCCTCGTCCCACTCACCGACCGCGATCTGGTCGAGCATGATCAGATGCAGCATGGTGATGCCGGACACCATGGCGTCGGTACTGGCTGAGCGTGTCCACGTGACGGCCGCGACGGACAGCCGGCTGACATCCCACGGTTCGAGGGCGGCGAGGTCGGCGAAGGCGCGCTCCACCCGCTCTGGTGACGAGGGAACGCCCCGAGCGGTGCACGCAGGAGCGTGCACCGGCGGCGTCAGAGGTGGTCGGCGTCGACGACGGCCTGGGCGAAGGTGGTGGGTGCTTCCTGCGGCAGGTTGTGGCCGACGTTCGCGATGGTGCGGTGTTCGTAGGGACCGGTGAAGTGGCTGCGGTAGGCGGAGCCGTCGCCGGGCGGGGTGAAGGGGTCGAGAGCGGGGTCGAGGGTGATGGTCGGTACGTGGATGGGGGGCTGCGCGGCGAGCTGCTTCTCGTAGCGGTCGTAGCGGCGTTCGCCCTCGATGAGGCCGATGCGCCAGCGGTAGTTGTAGAGGACGATGGCGGCGTAGTCGGGGTTCTTGAAGGCCTGGGCGGTGCGCTGGAAGGTGGCGTCGTCGAAGTTCCAGTTGGGGGACACGAGGGTCCACACGTAGCGGCACAGGGCGATGCGCTGCTCCTCGTTCTCCATGGCCTGCTTGCCGCGATCGGTGGCGAAGTACCACTGGTACCACCAGTTGTGCTCGACAGCCGGGGCGGCGGGCGTCAGCTGTGTCTTGAGGTCGGTGATGACGTAGCCGGTGGTGGAGACCAGGGACGTGACGCGTTCCGGCCACAGCGCGGCGATGATGTCGGCGGTGCGCGAGCCCCAGTCGAAGCCGGCGAGCAGGGCTTTGTCGATCTTGAGAGCGTCCATCAGCGCGATGATGTCGAGGGCGATCGCGGACTGCTCGGCGTTGCGCGGAGTGTGCCGGGACAGGAAGCGCGTGCTCCCGTGGCCGCGCAGGTAGGGGACGACGACCCGGTAGCCCAGGTCGGCCAGGAGCGGGGCGACGTCGACATAACTGTGGATGTCGTAGGGCCAGCCGTGCAGGAGGATGACCACCGGGCCGTGCGCGGGTCCGGCCTCGGCGTAGCCGATGTCGAGGACGCCGGCCTTGACCTGCCTGACCGTGCGGAAGCTCGTGTGGGTGCCGGGGACGACGCCGGGCACGGTGGGAGCGGGCGCGCCGCCCCGCTGCCGGGAGGCGGTCGAGCCGGTGGCGGCGGACGCGTCGCCGTGCTGGCCGGACAGCGAGACCGCCGCCGCGCCGGTGCCCAGGCCGACGGCCTTGCTGAAGGTACGCCTCTTGATCATCTGAAACCCTCCGTCGTGTTCTCCGGTGACCGGTCCGCGCCCGGGAAACTCCCGCTGTTTCTCTGTGCCGGGCAGTGTTCCAAGGCCGTTCCTCCCCCCGGCCCGGGCCGGCGGTGCCCACTTTCGTCCGCGACGACACCGGACACATCCGTCACTTGACGGTACGACGCGCAGGGCGACACCGCTGTCCGGCACACCTCGCGTACGACCGGCCCCCGGACGCGGAGACCATGAGCGTCCTCCGGCAGGGCCAGTGCGTCGCGCGGCGCCGCGCGGGAGGGGGCGCGCGTTGTTCGCCCCCACGTCAGGACGGCCGAGGACGTCCACCGCCTCCGGCACCGCGTTCCGAGCCGGCCGCCGTCACCGCCGTCGCCATACGGCGGTTGGCTTGCGCGTGCGTCCCGGCACCGCACACGCGGACGGCACTCCAGGGGCTCCTGGCGCCGGCGGGGCATCGGGGCCGTACGTCTGCGGCTTCCACGAAGAGAAGGCAGTCACCACCTTGACGGGTGACGCACAGGACTGCCATGCTTGCGTCACCTCCTCAACCGGTGACGCACTGGTGTTCCTGGTGAAGAGGTGCACGAAGACCAATCGACCCAGACCGGGAGCCCAGCCATGGCAGTCAGCTACACCGCCGTTGTCGACATCGACGGAGAGGGCCGCAACGGCGGCCACGTTCGCTCCTCCGACGGCCTGCTGGAAACCAGCCTCGCTCTTCCCAAGGAGCTGGGCGGCGCCGGCACCGCGACCAACCCCGAGCAGCTCTTCGCCGCCGGCTGGGCCGCCTGCTTCCTCGGTGCCCTCCGCCGCGCGGCCACCCTGCGAAAGATCCGGCTGACCAGCACCACGATCACCGCCGAGATCACCCTCACCCACGGCGACGACGGGGAATTCACCCTCTCCGCGGTCCTCGCCCCGGTCCTCGGCGGCGTGGACCAGGCCACCGCCGAGGAACTCGCGCACGCCGCCCACCAGATCTGCCCGTACTCCAAGGCGACGCGCGGCAACATCCCCGTCACCATCAACGCTGCCGCCGCCTGACGCGTCCCTGCCTCGGCCGCGGGTCCCGTGCCTCCTCCACGCCCCCTCCCGCACGGGACCCGCCCCTCACCACATCCACACCACCGACCGGAGACGAGGGCAGGACATGGCCTCGATGACGCGCACACATGTCGGGAACGCCGAGCACCGTCATTCCGCCCCCGGCCGTGCCGCTGTCTCCGAGCGTCCACCGCGCGGCGCGGCACACTCCGGGGAGCGTGCGCGGGACGCCGACACGCAGATGTGGAACTGGGCGCAGAGCGTGGTGCTGTCGGGGTACGGCCCGTCGGGATCCAGCTTCCTCTGACGGCGGATCCGGCGCGCGGAGACCGAGGCGCCGGAAGAGCCGGCCCGGGACGGGAACGCGCCCCGGGTCAGCGCGCGATGGCGGCGGGCGCGGCTTCTCGCGGGCCCGGTGGGCGGCAGCCTTGACCTTGCTGCCGCGGGACTCCATACCGCACCGCTGTCGCCGCCCGCCCCCGGAACGAACGCAAGCATCGTCACCGCTCGAACCGGTGCCCCACACAGGCGGTGTGCCCGGTCGTCTCCTCCTCCCGCCGCGTGCGCCCCTGCTCCAGCCGGAGTTCACGGCCCCGCCACCGTCCGCGCAGCCAGCGGTCGTGGCTCGCGACGACGATCGCGCCGGGGCCGGGGCCGAGCGCGGCCTCCAGCTCGTCGCACAGGGTGGGGGACAGGTGGTTGGTGGGCTCGTCGAGCAGCAGCAGCTGGGGCGGGCGGGCCACCAGCAGGGCCAGCGCGAGCCGCCGGCGCTGCCCCACGGACAGCTGCCCGACGGGTTTGTCCAGGTCGGCCTCGTGCAGCAGACCGAGCGAGGTCAGCGGCACCTTCTCGGCCCGTTCGGCACCCAGTGCCTGCTGGTAGGTCGCGCGGACGGTGCGGTCGGGCGGGTCGAACGCGGTGTCCTGGGTGAGCAGCCCGACGGTGAGACGGCGCCGCCTGCGCACCTCGCCTTCGGCGGCGAGCCGTCCGGCGAGCACGGCGAGCAGTGTCGACTTGCCGGCCCCGTTGCCGCCGGTGACCAGCAGCCGGTCCGTCGCCGTCACCTCCAGAGCACCGAGCGCCAGCCGGCCCGGCACCCGGATGTCGCGCAGGGACACCAGGGGCTCGGGGCCCTCCTGGGCACGCGCGGCCGGCTCACCGGCCGCGAACCCGAGCGGCCGGGGCGGCTCGGCGACCCGGGTGCGCTCCAGTTCGTCCAGCCGCCGGGTGGCGTCGCGCACCCGGCGGGCGATCTGGTTCTGCACCCGGCCCGCCCGGTGGCCGTAGCCCATCTTCTCGTTGTCGCGCCGTTCCCGGTCGGGCGCGAGGCGGTGCGCGGTCACGCCCGCCGAGTGCCGCAGTTCCTCCAGCTCCTGCTGCTCCTCGGCGTACCGCCGCTCCCAGCGTTCCCGCTGGGCGCGCTTCTCGTCCAGATAGGCGCTGTAGGTGCCGCCGTAGCGGACCGGACCGTCCACCGCGGGGTCGAGGTCGATCAGATCGGTGCAGACGGCGTCCAGGAACGCCCGGTCGTGGCTGGCGACGACCACGGTCCCGGGCAGGCTGCGGAGCTGCTCCTCCAGGAACGCGGCGGCGGCGGCGTCGAGGTGGTTGGTGGGCTCGTCCAGCAGCAGCGCCGACGGCCTGCGCACGAGCAGCGCGGCCACGGCCAGCCGGCCGCGCTGCCCGCCGGACAGCGAGCCGAGCGTGCGGTCGTGCGCGAGGGCACCGAGGCCGAGACCGTCCAGCACCAGTGCCGCGCGGCGGTCGGCGTCCCAGGCCTGGCGGTCCTGGGCCTGCTCCAGCCGTCTGCCGTAGGTGTCGAGGAGTTCCGCATGGCCAGGGTCCCCCTCCGGGACGCGGGCCAGCTCCTCGCCGAGCCGTTCGAGTTCCGCGAGGTCCTCGCGGAACTCGCGCAGCGCCTCGTCGAGCACCGCGGCGATGGTCGAGCCGGCCTCGAAGGGCATCTCCTGGTGCAGGAAGCCGAGGTCGTCGGGGCGCGTGACGCTCCCCGTGTCGGGTTCGTCCACGCCGGCCAGCACCCTCAGCAGGGTGGACTTGCCGACGCCGTTCTCGCCGATCAGGCCGATGCGGTGGCCTGGGGAGGCGGTCAGGCAGACGCCGTCGAGGACGTGCCGGCCTCCCAGGACGCGGACGAGGTCGCGGGCGAGCAGAGCGGGTTGAGGCACAGGTATCCGTCCCACGTGATCGGTGGTCGGCCCGCCGGGCGCACGGCCTCGGGCGCGGGCCCCTTCACGCCGGCGGTTCACACCGCGGGCGCTCCGGTCTCCAGCAGTTTTCCGTCGGCCAGCCGCAGCCAGCGGTTCACCCCGATCGCGGCGAGGAACCGCTCGTCGTGGCTGACCACGATGAAGGCGCCCTGGTAGGAGTTGAGCGCGCTCTCCAACTGGCCCGCGCTGACCAGGTCGAGGTTGTTGGTCGGCTCGTCGAGCAGCAGCAGATGCGGGGCCGGTTCGGCGCACAGCACACAGGCCAGCGTGGCACGCAGCCGTTCGCCGCCGGAGAGGACGCCGACCGGCAGGTGGGCCCGGGCGCCCCGGAAGAGGAAGCGGGCGAGCAGGTTCATCCGCTCCGCCTCGGGCCGCTCCGGGGCGAACGCGGCGAAGTTCTGCGCCACGGTGCGGTCCAGATCCAGCAGGTCCAGGCGTTGCGAAAGGTAGGCGATGCGGCCGTCGTTCCGCTTGATCTCTCCGCTGTCCGGGGCGAGGTCGCCGGTGACCAGCCGCAGCAGGGTGGTCTTCCCGGCGCCGTTGGGCCCGGTCAGGGCGATGCGCTCGGGGCCGCGGACGGCCAGGTCGACCCCGCCGTCGGCGAACACGGGCCGGCCGCCGTGGCGGACCTGCATGCCCTCGCCGGTGACCACGTTGCGCCCGGCGGGCACCTGGGTGTCGGGCAGCTCCAGGGTGAGGCGCTGCTCCTCGCGCAGCGCGCGTCCCGCCTCGTCGAGACGGGACCTGGCCTCGCTGACCCGGGCCGCGTGCATCTGTCCGGCCCGGCCCGCGGACTCCTGCGCGCCGCGCTTCATGGTGCCGGCGAAGATACGGGGCAGACCGGCGTTCTTCAGGTTGCGCGCGGCGTTGCTCGCGCGGCGCTCGGCGCGTTCGCGGGCCTGCTGCATCTCCCGCTTCTCCCGCTTCAGTTCCTGCTCGGCGTTGCGGACGTTCTTCTCGGCGACCTCCTGCTCGGCGCGCACGGCCTCCTCGTACTCGGTGAAGTCGCCGCCGTAGAAGCGCAGTTCGTCGCTGCCGAGTTCGGCGATGCGTTCCATGCGGTCGAGCAGCGCGCGGTCGTGGCTGACCAGCAGCAGGCAGCCGGTGAAGTCGCAGAGCACGTCGTAGAGCTTGTGCCGCGCCTGGAGGTCGAGGTTGTTGGTGGGTTCGTCGAGCAGCAGCACGTCCGGGCGCTTCAGCAACTGGGCGGCGAGGCCCAGGGAGACGACCTGACCGCCGCTGAGCGTGCTCAGCCTGCGGTCCAGGGTGAGGTCGGCGAGACCCAGTCGGTCGAGCTGGGCGCGGGTGCGCTCCTCGATGTCCCAGTCGTCGCCGATGGTGGTGAAGTGCTCCTCGCTGACGTCCCCGGACTCGACGGCGTCCAGGGCGCGGATCACGCCGGCGATGCCGAGCACCTCGGCGACGGTGAGGTCGCCGGTCAGGGGCAGGCTCTGCGGCAGGTAGCCCAGCGTCCCGCTGACCGACACCGAGCCGGTGGCGGGCTTCAGTTCACCGGCGATCAGCTTGAGCAGGGTGCTCTTGCCGGAGCCGTTGGGGGCGACCAGGCCCGTGCGGCCGGCGGTCAGGGTGAAGGACAGGTCGTGGAAGACGGGAGTGTCGTCGGGCCAGACGAAGGACAGGCTGGAGCAGACGACGGCGACGCCGGACATGGAGGTGACCTCGGACGGATCGCGGGCAGGGAAGAGACCTCTGCCCTGGGCAGACGTGCGGAAAAGGGGTACGACGAGACGGGCCACCCCGGCGGCGCTCCTCGGCGCGTCCGGTGGCCGTCAGATCCGGATCTCACCCGGAGATGTCGTCGTCACCCACCACGTCTGCGACTCCTCGATACACGGTCTACGTCGCTGACAGCGTAACAGCTTTGGCGTCCTGCCCGGCCGGGAGCGCCTGCCCCTGCCCGCCGGCGGCGCGGTTGTCCGCCCGGTCACGTGTGTGCGCCGTGCCGGAGCGGGCCGGGTGGCGTGCCACGGCACCGGTCGCCGACACCTTGCCGTTGACAGTCCGGTGGGCACATGCCAGGATCGTCACCTATCTAACAGGTGACGAATGATGCGATGGCTCGTCCGTGTTCACACATGCGGGCTCGCCCGGCCGGTGCCGCCCCGTGCGGCGCACGACGCCGGGGCCGTCGCCACCCCGAAGGAGCACACGGACGATGGCGGGACAGCCGAAACGGAGTGCCGAGGGCGCACCGGTGGCACGACGGGCGATGCTGGGCATGCTCGGCGCGGGCGCGGCCGGGCTCGCCGCCGCGCCCGCCCTGCAGCGCGGCTGGGAGCGGTTCCTCAGCGCCGCCTCCCAGGTGGACGCCACGGGTCTGACCGGACTGCTGCCGAACCCGGGCGGCTTCCGGTACTACAGCGTCGTCGGCTCGGTGCCGCGCAAGGACGAGACGAACTACGCGCTGCGGGTCGGCGGACTGGTGGAGAAGCCGAAGACGTACACGCTCGATGACCTGCGAGCGATGCCGCAGACCCGGATCGTGCACGACGTGCTGTGCACGGACGGATGGCGGGTGGAGAAGACGCCCTTCGAAGGGGTGAAGCTGGCGGACATCCTCGACGCCGCCGGCGTGCGTTCCCCAGGCGCGGCGGTCCGCTTCACCTGCTTCGACGGCGCCTACTCCGAGAGTCTCGGTCTGGAACAGGCGCGCCGTCCGGATGTCCTGGTGGCGCTGAACATGCAGGACAAGCCCCTCACCCACGAGCACGGCGGACCGGTCCGCCTCTACGTGGCCCCCATGTACTTCTACAAGTCGGCCAAGTGGCTGTCCGGCATCTCGGTCACCGACAAGGTCGTTCCCGGCTACTGGGAGGAACGCGGATATGCGATCGACGGCTGGCTCGACGACGCCGACCGACACGGCGACGGGGCCTGACCCCGCCGGCCGCATCCGGCGTTTCGGCGCCGCCCAGCGCATGGTCCACCGGGCCACCGGCTGGCTGATGCTGCTGTGCCTGGTGTCGGCCGCCTGTCTGTACCTCGGGCCGCTCGCGCAACTCGTCGGGCGGCGGCACCTGATGGTCACCGTGCACGAGTGGTCGGGCATCTCGCTGCCGCTGCCCTTCCTGCTGGGGCTCCTCTCCGCCGGCTTCCGCGCGGACCTGCGTCGGCTGAACCGCTTCGCGGTGTACGACCGGCAGTGGCTGCGGGCTGTGCGCCGGCGCCGCACGTCACCCGAGGCGCGCCCGGCCGGCAAGTTCAACGCGGGCCAGAAGCTCTACGCGGGCTGGATCGCCGGTGCCGTGCTCGTGATGATGTTCACCGGTCTGCTGATGTGGTTCATGGGGCTGGCCCCCTTCGTCTCCCGCACCAGCGCGATCTTCGTGCACGACCTGCTGGCCTGGGCGATCACGTTCGTCCTGCTCGGACACATGCGCAGGGCCTTCGCGGATCCCGAAGCGCGGTCGGGCATGCGCACCGGATACGTCAGCCGGTCCTGGGCGGAGCGCAACCACTCCCGGTGGCTGCGGGAGGAGCACGCGGGTGACGCCTCCGAGCACGTGGAGAAGGTGTGATGCCTCTCTCGACGAGCGGCACACGTGACCGGAAGGGCTCATGCACCGGCCGCGGCGCCCCGACGCCGGATTCGCCCTGCCGGACGCCGGCGGGGTGGTCCGTCAGGGGCCTCGCCGACCCGGCTGAGGGCCGTACCGCACCGCGTCGTCGGCCAGGCCGTCCACCACCTCCGCGCGGCGGCGGCCACCGGGTCCCTCCGGCCCCGGCGGCGAACCACGCGCCGCGGTGACCGGCGGCAGCCGGCACCGCTTCTCGGCGTGAGCGCGCCGTACGGCCCTCAACGGCCGGCCGTCGTGCCGAACCGGACCGTCTGTGCCGGCGTCGGCCGTTCTAGGTCCTGTCGTCAAACTCCCGTCGTCCGCCCGGAGGGCGGGCCGCGCGGCGTCAGGTGCGTGCTCTCGGCGTGCCGGGCCCCGGCCCTCGT
>NZ_JBFATL010000045.1:0-51842 GCF_040678315.1 Streptomyces sp. NPDC052721
GCAGATTTCGCAATCCACACCGAACCCAGAAGGCCCTCACCTGTTCAAGCACCCAGCACGCGTGTCACCAACGTCCCGGGACAGCACACCTAGGCGGTCTGCCCGGGCTGCGGTGGCCGCGCGCTCGTCGCGGCACCGAGGACCCCTTCTTCCGCGGGGCGCCGCGTCCGGCGACGGCGGCGTCCGCCCGGCCGCCCCGGTGGAGTCCGGCCACCGCGCGCCGAGGTGCCGGCCGGCCTGGACCGGCTGCGGGACCTGGCCCGGCGCTCCGCGCCCGCCGACCGCTCCGACGCCGCCCGTGAACGCGTAAACCGTCCCCGGCACTTCGGGACCCTGTACTTCCGGGGCGGCCCGTACGAGGACGGCGTCCGGGACAGGCGGCGGCCACCTCACACCAGGTGCCGTGGCAGCACCGCCCGTACCAGCTCCGCCATCCCGCCCTCCCCCGGCGGCGCCGCCACGCAGGACAGGGCGAGGCGTACGACCAGCTCACAGGAGCGGAGCAGTTCGGCGCTGTCGGCCGGGTCGGCGCCGGGACCCGCCAGCGCGGTCGCCGCACGGTCCCGGACGATCCGTACGAAGTCGCGGGGTGCCGGCAGCGGCCCGTCCGCCCGGCGCTGTGCCGGTACCGCGGTGGCGGAGGGTACGGCGGTGAGCGGCGGGCTCGGCAGCCGCTCGGTCCAGCAGCCGGTGAGCATGGCCCGGACCAGCGCGTTGTCCCGGGCCGCGGTGGCCGTCCACTCGGCGGTGGCGGTGAGCCGGTCCCGCGCCTCGGCGGAGCCGGCGAGGGCCCGCTCGACGCCGGCGAGGTATCCGTCGGCCTCCCGCCGCACCAGCGCCCGGGCCAGGCCGTCCTTGCTGCCGAACTCGTTGTACAGGGTCTGCCGGGACACCCCGGCCGACGCGGCCACGTCGACCATCCGCACAGCGGACCACGGCCGGCGCGCGAGCGCCGTGTACGCGGCGTCCAACAGCGATTCGCGGGCAGCAGGCATCCTCGCCTCCCTGGACCACACCGACTCTGCGCCCAGATTTGACGCGCTTGTATGCACTGTCAAGGGTTTGCGAGGGAGCGGGGGGTGCGTTCGGTCGTCCGCCGGCCGCGGGTCCGCCGTGGCGGATCGCGCGGTTCCCCACGCCCCTTCGGGGCACTCCCGCCGCCCCCGGTAGCCCCGTACGGACCCCGCCGGATACCGTTCCTCACATGCCCGACTACCTCGACGACCTCCGCCTCGCCCACGTCCTCGCGGACGCGGCCGACGCCGCCACCACGGCCCGCTTCAAGGCCCTCGACCTCAAGGTGGAGACGAAGCCGGACATGACCCCGGTGAGCGAAGCGGACAAGGCCGCGGAGGAACTCGTCCGCGGCCGGCTCCAGCGTGCCCGCCCGAGGGACGCCGTCCTCGGCGAGGAGTACGGCATCGAGGGCACGGGCCCCCGCCGCTGGGTGATCGACCCGATCGACGGCACGAAGAACTACGTGCGGGGCGTCCCGGTCTGGGCCACCCTGATCTCCCTGATGGAGGCGGGGGAGGGTGGGTACGAGCCCGTCGTCGGCGTCGTCTCCGCCCCCGCGCTCGGCCGCCGCTGGTGGGCCGCGAAGGGCCACGGCGCCTTCACCGGCCGCAGCCTCACCTCCGCGGCCCGCATCCACGTCTCGCGCGTCGGCAAGCTCGCGGACGCCTCCTTCGCGTACTCCTCGCTCTCCGGCTGGGAGGAGCAGAACCGCCTGGACGGCTTCCTGGATCTGTCCCGCCAGGTGTGGCGTACGCGCGCGTACGGCGACTTCTGGCCGTACATGATGGTCGCCGAGGGCTCCGTGGACATCTGCGCCGAGCCGGAGCTGTCCCTGTGGGACATGGCCGCCAACGCGATCATCGTGACGGAGGCGGGCGGCACCTTCACCGGCCTCGACGGCCGCCCGGGCCCGCACAGCGGCAACGCGGCGGCGTCCAACGGCCTCCTCCACGACGAGCTGCTGGGGTACCTCAACCCGCGCCCGTGAGGACCGGGGAGAGGAACGGGAGTACTCCCGCTACGCCCTCAACTGGCGCCGCGCGCCCCCTTGTTGACCCTCCCTTTACCTGGCACTCTGGGGCCACCCCCACTTGTGAACTTGTGAATCCCTGAACTGTTCCCAGGGATTCCTAGGAGGTGGTTCCGTCCATGCTCGTCCGTGACGCCATGAGCACGGTGATACTCACCCTCGGCCCCGCCCACACCCTCCGCCAGGCAGCCGCCCTGATGTCCGCCCGCCGCGTCGGCGCCGCCGTGGTCCTCGACCCGGACGCCGGCGGCATCGGCATCCTGACCGAACGCGACATCCTCAACTCCGTCGGCCTCGGGCAGAACCCGGACGCGGAGCGCACCCACGCCCACACCACCACCGACGTCGTCTTCGCCGCCCCGACCTGGACCCTGGAGGAAGCGGCCCGCGCCATGGCGCACGGCGGCTTCCGGCACCTCGTCGTCCTCGACCGCGGCGACGTGGCCGGGATCGTCTCGGTCCGCGACATCGTCCGCCGCTGGCTACCGGCCCGCGAGCCCACGCCCGCGCTGTGACACGCGAAGCGGGCCGGACCCCGAGCACCGTGGGGTCCGGCCCGCCCAGCCGCGAGGGCGGCCGGCTCAGCCGCGCAGCTCCCGCACCGCCGCTTCCAGCCGCTTGCCGAAGTCGGCGTCGGCGCTGGCGAAGTTGCCGATCGCGCGCTCGACGATGTCCTCGCGGGAGACCTGGGAGATGGCGCCCGCCAGGTTGGCGATCAGCCGCTCCTTCTCGGCCTCCGACATCAGCCGGTAGAGGTTGCCCGCCTGGACGAAGTCGTCGTCCTCGGCGTGCACGGGCGTCGGGTGGTTGCCGGTGCCGCCCGTGAAGCCGTCGAACGGCTGCCAGAGCGGACGGCCGGTCTGCTGCGGTCCGCCGAAGCTGTTCGGCTCGTAGTTCTTCGCACCGCCGTGCCGGCCGTCGTAGAGGAAGCCGTCACGGGAGTTGGTGCGCGCCTCGGTGGCGTGCGGGCGGTTCACCGGCAGGTGGTCGGCGTTGATGCCGACGCGGTAGCGGTGGGCGTCGCCGTACGCGAAGAGGCGGCCCTGGAGCATCTTGTCGGGCGAGGGGCCGATGCCGGGCACGAAGTGCGCCGGGGAGAAGATCGACTGCTCGACCTCGGCGAAGATGTTCCGCGGGTTGCGGTTCAGCTCCAGCTTGCCGATCTCGATGACCGGGTAGTCCGCGTGCGGCCAGACCTTGGTCAGGTCGAACGGGTTGAAGCGGTACGTCGCCGCGTCCGCCGCCGGCATGATCTGCACGCCCACGGTCCAGCTCGGGAACTCGCCGCGCTCGATCGCCTCGCGCAGGTCGCGCTGGTGGGAGTCGGGGTCCTTGCCCGCGAGGACCTCGGCCTCCTCGGCGGTGAGGTTCTTGATCCCCTGGTCGGTCTTGAAGTGGTACTTGACCCAGAAGACCTCGCCGGCGGCGTTGTTCCACTGATAGGTGTGCGAGCCGAAGCCGTCCATGTGACGGTACGACGCCGGGATGCCGCGGTCGCCGAAGAGCCAGGTCACCTGGTGGGTCGACTCGGGCGACAGCGACCAGAAGTCCCACACGTTGTCGGCCTCGGTGCTGCCGGTGTACGGGTCGCGCTTCTGGGTGTGGATGAAGTCCGGGAACTTGATCGCGTCCCGGATGAAGAAGACCGGGGTGTTGTTGCCGACGAGGTCGTAGTTGCCCTCCTCGGTGTAGAACTTCAGCGCGAACCCGCGCGGGTCACGGACGGCGTCCGCCGCGCCGAGGTTGCCGGCCACGGTCGAGAAGCGCAGGAAGACCTCGGTCTGCTTGCCGGCCTCGGAGAGGAAGGCGGCGCGGATGTACGGCGTGACGTCGGCGGTCACGGTGAAGGTGCCGTACGCGCCGGCACCACGGGCGTGCACCACGCGCTCCGGGATGCGCTCGCGGTTGAAGTGCGCCAGCTTCTCCAGCAGCAGCTGGTCCTGGACGAGGACCGGCCCGCCGACGCCCGCCGTCTCGCTGTTCTGGTTGTCGGCGACCGGGGCACCGGCCTCCGTGGTGAGCGGTCCCTGCGTCACGTACGCCTCCTGCGTCATCACTGACTGTCCTGTCCTGTGGCCAAAGCCGGTTCCGATCCTACAATGGACATTGTCTAAGTCAAATGACGATCCAAAGTCACACCTATTCCCGACCTGGGGACTCTTGCTGTTAGGCTGGTGGCCATGAGCGACCTTCTGGAACGGCTCCGTGGACGCGGATGGCGGATGACCGCGCAGCGACGCGTGGTGGCCGAGGTCCTGAACGGCGAGCACGTCCATCTGACGGCCGACGAGGTCCACGCACGGGCTGTCGCGAAGCTGCCCGAGATCTCCCGGGCGACCGTCTACAACACGCTCGGCGAGCTGGTCTCGCTCGGCGAGGTGCTGGAAGTCACCACGGACAAGCGCGCCAAGCGGTACGACCCGAACGCGCACCAGCCGCACCATCACCTGGTCTGCGCCCGGTGCGGCGCGATCCGCGACGTGCACCCGACCGGCAACCCCCTCGCCGACCTCCCCGACACCGAGCGCTTCGGCTTCACGGTGTCGGACGTCGAGGTGACGTACCGGGGGCTGTGCCCGAACTGCGCGGGCGCGTAGTACACCCGCTTCCCTGGAGCCCCGGCATCCGCCGGGGCTCTTCGCGTACGCGCCTCACGCACGAAAACACCGAGGGCCGGAACCCATCTCTGGATTCCGGCCCTCGGCCTTCAGTAGCGGGGACAGGATTTGAACCTGCGACCTCTGGGTTATGAGCCCAGCGAGCTACCGAGCTGCTCCACCCCGCGTCGATGAATACGACACTACGTGAGGGAAGCATCGAGAAGCAAATCAGTGGGGGCCGGGGTGTCCGGCGTCACGCCGAGAGCTCCTCCCGCAGCGCGTCCCGCAGCCGTCCCGCCCGCTCGGACACCTCCGCCGGCCCCAGTGCCACCGCTCTGTCGGCCCACCGCTGCCCCTCCGCCAGCTCGCCACGACGCGCGTAGACGAGGGCCAGCCGCAGCGCCGCCCGCCCGTGCCCGGCGTCGGCGGCCCGGGTCCACCACACCGCCGCCTCCGGTTCGCTCCCCTCGCGGGCGAGCAGCAGCCCCAGGTTGAAGGCGCCGTTGCGCGACCCGGCCTCGGCCGCCGCCCGGTACCACCGCGCCGCCTCCACCACGTCACCCCGGGCCGCCGCGAGCATGCCGACCCGCACCTGCGCCCGCCGGTGCCCCTGCGAGGCGGCACGCTCGTACCACTCCTCGCACTCGGTCTTCTCCTGGACGGTCTCCCCCAGCTCGTGCGCGGGCTCCGGCGGCCGGCGCGCGTCGAGCAGGGTGGCCAGCCGGTATGCGCCCTCCGCGCTGCCGCCGCCCGCCGCACAGCGCAGGTGCCGTTCGGCCTGCTGCTCGTCGCCCTCGCGCAGCCGGGCGATCCCGACCTGGAGCGCGGCCTCGGTGTGCCCGGCGGCCGCCGCCCGCTCGTACCAGCGCAGCGCCATCGCGTCCTCCCCGCGCCCGGCGTAGAGGATGCCGAGGTTGAACGCGGCGTCCACGCTGCCGGCCTCGGCGGCCTTGGAGAACCACGGCTCGGCCCCGGTCGTGTCGCCGTTCTGGAGCAGCAGGATGGCCAGCGCGTTCGCGGCCTCGCGGTGCCCGGCGTACGCGGCCCGCCGGTACCACTGCTCGGCCTGTGCGGTCCGGCCCTGCTCGGCGCAGAGCAGCCCGAGGTTGTAGGCGCCGTTGTCGTCGCCGGCGTCCAGCGCGGCCCGGTACCACCGCTCGGCGGTCTGGGTCTCGCCGCGCTCGGCGTGCAGCGCGCCCAGCGCGTTGGCCGCGTTGCCGTCCCCGTCCTGGGCGGCACGCAGCCACCACACGGCGGCACTCTCGGTGTCGCCGGCGTCGCGCAGCAGGAAGCCGAGCGCGCAGGCGGCCCGCGGCTCGCCGTCCTTGGCGGAGGTCAGGTACCAGCGCCCGGCCTCCTTCAGTTCGCCGCGCTTCTCCAGGATCGCCCCGAGCTGCAGCGCGGCCCGCCGGTGCCCGCGCGCGGCGGCCTGCCGGTACCACTGCTCGGCCTCGGCGACAGCGTTGTCGCCCCCGTTCTCGTCCCCGTGTCCGGCCGCGCGGTCGAGGGCGCGCGCCAGCCGGTAGGCGGCCTCCCGGTGCCCGCGCTCGGCAGCGGCACGCATCCAGTGTTCGGCGCCGACGTCCCCGCGGTGCTCCAGCAGGTCGGCGAGCGCGTAGGCACCGAGGACATGGCCCTGCTCGGCGGACTGGCGCAGCCAGTACTCGGCGGCGGGTTCGTCCCCGCGCTCCCGGTGGTGGCGGCCGAGCGCGTGCGCGGCGGCGGCGGAACCCGCGACGGCGGCGATCCGCCACCAGCCGGCCGCCTCCTCCGGGTAGCCGCGCTGGTGCAGCAGGACGCCCAGGTTGTTGGCCGCGGCCCGGTCACCGGCCGCGGTGGCCGCGCGCAGGTGGGGTTCGGCTCCGTCGAGGTCGCCGCGGCGCAGCAGCATGGCTCCGAGGACGCTGGCCGCCTCGGCGTCACCGCTCTGCGCGGCGAGCGCGAGGCGTGTCTCCTCGGCGGCTTCCCCCATGTCCGCGATCTCGTCGCGGGCCGGCCCCGCGTCGGACGGCTGCACAAATCGCCCTGACTCGAACAGAGTTGCCTTGTCCCCCATAACGTCCATCGTCGCACCACCTGCAACCTGGGTACACCCGGTATACCGCAGCCCGTGAGGTCACTTGAGCGTTTTGTCGACATGCCCACAGAGAGACAAGTCAAACACAAACCGGCCAACTCCCCACGGCGGCGCGGCCGTCCCTCCCCTCAGTACATGAGTTCGCACACCACGAAGGCCCGGATCCGTGTTGGATCCGGGCCTTCGACTTCAGTAGCGGGGACAGGATTTGAACCTGCGACCTCTGGGTTATGAGCCCAGCGAGCTACCGAGCTGCTCCACCCCGCGCCGTTGTGTGTCAACCGTACCACGGCGCGAGGAGGTCTTGATCAACTCCGGTTCTTGTCGCTGTCCTTGTCAGCGCTCTTGTCGCTGCTCTTGTCGTTGCTTTTGCCGCTGCTCCTGTCGCCGTTCTTGCCGGCGCTGCCCGTCTCGGACTGGGCCTCCTCTGCGCGCTTCAGCGCGTCCTGAAGGTCCTTCTGCGCCTTGGCGTACGCGTCCCAGTCCGGCCCGTTCTTCAGGGCCTGCTGCCCGGCGTCGAACGCCTTCTGCGCGTCTTCCAGCGCCTGCTTGACCGTCGGATTGCCGGTGTTGGGCGGGGTGGTGGTGCCGGTCTCCGGCGGTCTGGTCGAACCCTTCACCCCGAACACCTCGTCGAGGGCCTCGTCCAGGGTGTTCTCGAAGGCGGTCTTGCCCTCGTAGGTGACCAGAACCTTCCTCAGCAACGGGTACTTGAGGGAGCCACCGCGGACGTAGACGGGCTCCGCGTACAGCAGGCCCCCGTCCAGCGGCACGGTCAGCAGATTGCCGTACTCGACCTTCGAATGCCCGCGGCTGAGGAGGCTGATGGTCTCGGCGATGGCCGACTCGGAGTTGAACTGGCTCTGGACCTGTTTGGGGCCGTCGACGGTGGTGTTCGTCGGCAGCTTCAGGACTCTGATCCTGCCGTAGTCGCTGGTGCGCGGATCGGAGTCGACGGCCATGAAAGCGCTGAGGTTGTCGCGCCCGTTGGGCGTGAACGTCGTCGTCAGGGAGAACGCCTGCTCGCTCTGGCCCGGCATCTTCATGCTCAGGTAGTACGGCGGCACCGCGCTGCCCGAGTCGTTCGTCGGGTCGTCCGGGACCTGCCACACCTCGCTGCCGGTCAGGAACGTCTGCGCGTCCGTCACGTGGTAGCGGGTGAGCAGCTCGCGCTGCACCTTGAACAGGTCCTGCGGATAGCGCAGATGGTCCATCAGGTCCGCGGAGATGGCGCTGCGCGGCTCCACCGTGTCGGGGAAGGCCTTCATCCAGGTCTTCAGCACCGGGTCCCGGGTGTCCCACTGGTACAGCTTGACCTCGCCCGTGTAGGCGTCGACGGTCGCCTTCACCGAGTTGCGGATGTAGTTGACCTGGTTCTGCTGGGCCACCACCGCGCGCGAGTTGTTCGTCGCGGTCAGCGAGTCGGCCGTCGTGTCACCGAGGGTCGTACGGGAGGAGTACGGGTAGCCGTTCGACGTCGTGTACGCGTCGACGATCCACTGGATGCGGTGGTTCACGACCGCCGGGTACGCGTCGCCGTCGATGGTCAGCCAGGGGGCGACCGCCTCCACACGCTCCTTGGGCGTACGGTTGTACAGGATCCGCGAGCCCTTGCCGATCGCGCCCGAGTAGAGGATCTGCGGCTCGTTGAACGCCACCGCGTACGCGGCGCGGTTGACCGGGTTGTCGAGGTTGACCCCGCTCCTGCCCTGGTAGCTGGTGGTCATCTCACGCTCGTTGTCGGAGTAGTCGACCTCCTTCTGGGGGCCTCCGACGATCGAGTACGTGGTGGTCTTCTCGCCGTAGTAGATCCGCTGTTCGTACGTCCCGAGGTCGCCCTGGGACGGCAGGTTCTTCTCGGTGAAGACCGGCCGGCCCTCGGAGTCGGCCTCGGTGCCCTTGGCGGCCACCACACCGAAGCCGTGCGTGTAGCGGAAGTGGTCGTTGATCCAGTTGTTCTTCGGGATGCCGTCCAGGTTCAGTTCGCGCAGACCGATGACGGTGTCCTGCTCCTTGCCGTCCTTGGCGTACCGGTCGACGTCGAGGTTGGTCGGGAACCCGTAGTAGGCCTTGATCTGCTGGAGCTGCTGGAACGTCGGCGAGACCACGTTCGGGTCCATGATGCGGATGCTGGCCGTGGCGTCGACCTGGTCGCGCAACTCGGTCTTGTCCGAGGTCGTCGACTTGCCCGCGTACTCGGTGACCTTGGCGTCGTCGATGCCGTACGCCTCGCGGGTCGCCTTCAGGTTCTTCTGGACGTACGGCGCCTCCTTGGCCTGCTCGTTCGGCTGGACCTGGAACTTCTGCACGATGGCCGGGTACAGGCCGCCGATCAGGATCGCCGACAGGACCATCAGGCCGAAGCCGATGACCGGAAGCTGCCAGGTGCGCCGCCACAGGGTGGCGAAGAACAGCAGCGCGCAGATGACGGCGATGCAGAACAGGATCGTCTTGGCCGGCAGATAGGCGTTGGCGTCGACGTAGCGCAGGCCGGTCCAGTTGCCCGTCGCCTTGAAGTCGCTGGACTTGACGGCGAGGCCGTACCGGTCGAGCCAGTAGGCGACCGCCTTGAGGGCGACGAAGATCCCGAGCAGCACCGACAGGTGTCCGGTCGCGGCGGCGGTGGCGCGCGCCCCCGGGCTGGTGACACGGAGCCCGCCGTACAGGTAGTGGGTGAGCGCGGCGGCGATCAGGCACAGGATGGCGGCGGCGAAGCCGAAGCCCAGCAGGAAGCGGTACCAGGGCAGGTCGAAGGCGTAGAAGGAGACGTCGAGGTGGAACTGCGGGTCCTTCTGGTGGAAGGGCACGCCGTTCACCCACATCAGCCAGGTCCGCCACTGGCCCGACGCGGAGGCGCCCGCGATCAGCCCGACCAGGGCGGTCACGGCGAGCAGCAGCCACTTCTTGTACGGCGCGATGGCCATGCGGTAGCGGTCGAGGCTCTGCTGCTCCATGGACATGGCACTGAGCGGGGGCCGCAGCCGGTGCGCGAGCCAGATGTTGAGGCCGACCGCCGCCGCCATCAGCAGGCCGAAGACGAAGAAGAGCCCGATCTTGGTCGACAGGGTGGTGGTGAACACGGACGAGTAGTGCACCGACCGGTACCACAGCCAGTCCGTCCAGAAGCCCGCGAACATGGTGAACGCCATGCCGAGCACGGCGAGGACGCCCAGTGTCACGAGGAGGGCTCGGACCCTCCGGGACGGGCGGCCCGCTTTGATCCGTGGCCCCGTCGGGCCTCCGCCGCGGTCCGGCATCTGGAAAGCCAAGGTGCGCACCTCGAAGTTCGCTGTCGATCCGTCAGGCCCTCGGGTTCGCGGGCCCGCCGTGGCCCCCCGTGATCGCGGGCCCACACCTATGCAACTTACTCACGGTTTACTCGGTTCCCGATTCCGGCCGGGAACGAGGCAGGATTGTGACCATGTCCAACACTCCCATGGCAGCGAGCCCGCTCACCCGGGCCGTACTCGAGATCGACGAGTACGTCTCCGGCCTCGGCTGGGACCAGCCCGCTCGCCTCTTCGCCCTCGTAGACACCGCACAGCTGCGGGCTCAGGAACCTTCGCTCGCGGCCCAGCTGGGCCTGGAGGACGAGTCCAAGACCGGTCTCACCCCGATCGAGCAGGACGAGCTCCCGTCCGGCAAGCCTCTCGACGAGTTCCTCGGCACCATCGCCTGGCCCGACGCGGTGACCGGGTGCGCGCTCGCGGTGGAGCGCCTGATGCTGCCGCCGTCCGCAGAGGCCCAGGTCCCCTCCGGTCTCGACGAGGCCGGGCTGGCCAGGTGGGTGGCCGAGCATCCCGAGCGCCAGGAGGTCCGGATGACGGTGGCCGTGCTGCGCGACGGCAGCCGCGAGTCGGCGCTGCGGCTGCGGGAGAAGGACTCCCCGACGGAGGTCCTGACCGGCCCCGACCTGGTCCCGGGCCTGGCGGACGCGCTGGCGGCGACGTTCGCGGACTGATCCCGTTCGCGGACGGACCCCGTCCCGCCCGGGGTACGGCGCTGGGGGCGCCCCTGATGGTCAGGGAGCGCCCCCAGCCGTGTCAGGGCCCGCTCAGCCCTTGGTGGTGCACTTCGGCAGGGCGGCGGTGTCCCCGCTGCGGATGTCCTTCAGCGCGTCGAGCGCGTCGCCGATGGTCTTGACCCTGACCAGGGTGAGCCCGCCCGGGGTGTCCTTGGCGGCCGCCGCGCAGTTGTCGGCGGGGGTCAGGAAGTACCGGGCGCCGCGGTCGCGCGCGCCGACGGTCTTCATCTCGACGCCGCCGATCGGGCCGACCGTGCCGTTGTCGTCGATGGTGCCGGTGCCGGCGACGAACTTGCCGCCGGTGAGGCTGCCCGGGGTGAGCTTGTCGTAGATGCCGAGGGCGAACATCAGACCGGCGCTGGGCCCGCCGACGTCGGCCAGCTTGATGTCGATGGTGAACGGGAAGGTGTGGTCGGTCCCGGCGGAGATGCCGACGATGGCGCGCTTGGCCCCGGTGTCGTGGGAGGTCGTCGTCGTGATCGTGACGTCCTGCGTCCTGGTCGCCGTCCTGTTCGCCTTCTCGGCGGCGGCCTGCTCCTTGGCGGGCACGACGGTGAAGACGACCTTCTGTCCCGGCTTGTGCTTGGTGACCAGCTTGGCGACGTCGGACGGCTGCTTGACCGCCGTGCCGTCGACGGCCTTGATCACGTCACCGGCGTGCAGCTTGCCCTCGGCCGGGGAACCCTTGACGACCGTGGAGACGATCACCCAGGACTTCACCGGGACGCCCAGCTCCTTCAGGGCGGCGACCTTGGCGCTCTCCTGGGACTGGCTGAACTCCTCGGCGTTCTCCTGGCTGGACTGCTCCTCCGTCTTGCCGTCCGGGTACAGCGTGTCGTGCGGGACGATCTTGCTGTCGTGGGCGAGCCAGCCGTAGACGGCCTCCACGAGGTTCATCCGGTAGTCGGCGCCGGTGACCCGGACGGTGGTCATGTTCAGATGGCCGTCCGCCGGATAGCTCTTGTGCCCCGAGATCTGCAGCACCGGCTCGCCGTCGTGCTCCCCGAGCGTGTTCACGGTCGGGCCGGGAGACATCTCCGCGTACGGCACGCGGATGAGGACACCCGCGCACAGGAGCGCGATCAGCATCAGGGTCGAGGCGAGCATCGTCGCGGTGCGGCGTGGCATGTCACGACAGTACGGGACGCCTCTGTCAGCGCACCGTCAGGGCACCCCCGTCAGACGCCGCGCGCACCGGTGTGGGACTTCTCCATGGCCTCGCGGAACCGGGCGTATCCGGCCAGCTCAGGGCCGTCGCTCCGCGCCTTGCGAGTCCGATTGGCCCACGTTCCCCACAGCCCACCGCCGATCGCAGCCACAAGCGGAATCAGCAGCCAGACAAGCACCCCCATGCCGACCTCCCATACGCCATGAGCGTCCGCAAATGACTGATCAGCAGATTAACCATCCGCACGGACAACGCTCACGCTAGGGTGCCGGTTACGCAACCGGGGGGACGTGTGCCCCGTGTGACGCCTTCGGGGGATCACCCGAAGACCAGACGGATCAGCGACACCGGGCGGGAACGGCGGCCGGGAGCAGCGGGCACGCCGGGCGGGAGCAGCGGGCGCTGGGCGGGAGCAGCGGGCGCTGGGCGGGGTTGGCGGGCGCCGGGCCTGGAGCTGCGGGCGTTGGGCGGGGGCCTGCGGGCGCTGGGCGGGGGCCTGCGGGCGCTGGGCCGGGGTTGGCGGGCGCCGGGCTGGGGTCAGAAAGCGCAGGCCGTGGATCAGCGGGAGCACTGGGCTGGACCAGCGGGCGGCGGCCGGGAGTCAGCTCGCGCCTGTCCGGAGCCGGGAGGCGCCAAGGCGCGCCGGCTGGGAGTCAGCGGGCGTCGAGCCAGGATCAGCAGGCAGCCGTCCGGAATCAGCGGGCTGTGGCCGGATCAGCAGGCGGCCGGACCAGGATCAGCGGGCGGTCGGCCCGGGATCGGCACGCGTCGGCCAGGAGTCAGCAGGCGCCGCGCCAAGATCAGCAGGCAACCGTCCGGAATCAGCAAGCTCTGGCCGGATCAGCACGCGGCCGGGCCAGCATCAGCGGGCGGTCGGCCCGGGATCGGCACGCGTCGGCCAGGAGTCAGCAGGCGCCGCGCCAAGATCAGCAGGCGGCCGTCCGGAATCAGCAGGCGCCGACCCACTCCTCCGTGCCGTCCGAGAACTTCTGGTGCTTCCAGATGGGCACCTCGTGCTTGAGGTCGTCGATCAGCTTGCGGCAGGCGTCGAAGGCCTCCGCGCGGTGCGGGCAGGCCACGGCGACGACGACGGCGAGATCGCCGACCCGGAGGTCACCCACCCGGTGGACGGCGGCCAGCGCCCGCACGGGGTGGTCCGCGACGACCTTCTCGGCGATCCGCCGCATCTCGGCCTCGGCACTGGGGTGGCAGGAGTACCCGAGCGCGTCCACGTCAGCACCCCCGTCGTGGTTCCGCACGGTTCCCACGAACAGCGCGACGCCCCCGGCCGCGTCGTCCCCGACGGCCCGGAACACCTCGTCCACGGAGAGCGGGGTCTCCCGGATGCCGATCAGCTTGATGGGGTTCTGAGCCGGCTGCTCACCGGGGTGATCGTTCGTATGCGCCATGCCCCCCATCGTGCCCCACGGGTGTGACAACGGGGAATACGAGTTTCCGCAGGCACGCGCGCGGGACGCTGTGGAGGCTCCTACAGCGGAGCTTCCGCATCGGCTGCTCCCCGCACCTCAGACGCGTCGCCGGGCCTTCCGGGCCCGCCGTACGACAGCCGCCGCGCCCAGCAGAGCGACCGTCGCCCCCGCCGCACCGGCGGCCGTCGCGTCCTTCCGCCCCAGCCGCCGCCCGGCCACCGTGTGCCGCCCGGAGACCTCCTCCAGCAGTTCGGCGAGCACGTCCTCGTTGGTCCACTTCGGCCGCCACCCGGCGTCGTGCAGCCGGCTCCCGCTGACCACCCAGGGGTACATCGTGTAGGCGAGGTCGCCCGCCGGGGACGGGGTGAGCCCGATCCGGTGCAGGCGGGCCGCCGCGCCGAGCGCGACCGTCGAGGGGAGCTCCATCCGCCGGATGCCGCTCAGTTCCTCGACCTCTTCCTGCTCCAGCCATCCGTCGCAGCCGACGGCCAGTTCCCCGTCGACCTTCTCCAGTACGGCGTACTCCAGGGCGCTGCACAGATCCTCGACATGGCAGAACTGCCACGCGGGCCGGGACCCGGCCACGACCAGCAGCCGCGGCGACTCGAAGTACCTGGTCAGGGCGGTGTCCGTGCCACCGACCAGGACGGCCGGCCGCACCACGGTGACGTTCAGGCCCGGGTGCGCGCGCGGAGCCCGCCGGGCGAGGCGTTCGATCTCCAGCAGGTCCCCGACGCCGGTCGCCTCGGCGGTGGCGCGCAGCTCCGCGTCCTCGGACAGCGGCAGCTCGTTGTCGGGCAGCGCGCCGTAGACCATCGCCGAGGTGCACAGCACCACCCGGTGCACGCCGGCCGCCGCGGCGGCGGTCAGGACGGTCTGTGTCCCCCGGACGTTGTAAGCGGTGCGCGCCGCCGGATCGGTCTCCAGGTCGAGGTCGAGCGCGAGGTGGACGACGACGTCGGCGCCCCGCAGCTTGTCCGCGATGGCGGGGTCGCGGACGTCGAGGATGTGCCACTGCGCGTCGGCGCACTCGCCGCGCCGTTCGTCGATGGCGAGGACCTGTCTGATCTCCTCCGATGCGGCGAGTCGCTCGGTGAGCAGGGCGCCGACCCCGGTGGCGGCGCCGGTCACCGCGACGACGGGCCCGCGCACGGCGGGGGAGGTTGAGGGGTTTCGCGCTGCGCGAACCTGTGGATCTGGGGAACTCACCGGGCGTCTCCAGCGGTTGTCTTCAGTACGGGCGCGAGTGACGCGTACGTACCAGGTGCATCCATCCTGCCGCAGGCGTTCCGTGGGCGAAGCACCGAGGCCCGATCGGGTCGGGGTGTCTACGCTGGGTGGTGTTGTCGGGCAGCCGCGCCGCCGGAGCGAAACCGGTGGCCTTACCAGCCGAGGAATCCCGTGAGTGACACCCCATTCGGTTTCGGCCTTCCGCCGGAGGAGCCGGAAGACGGCGACGAGGGCAAGAAGAAGGACCAGCAGAGCGGTGGTGGGCAGGGACCGGCCAATCCGTTCGGTTTCGGCGGCCTGCCCGGAGCCGGCGGCTTTGGCGGCCCCGGCGCCGACAACCCGCTCGCAGCCATGTTCGGTTCCCTGAACCCCACCGACCTGGGCGCCGCGTTCCAGCAGCTGGGCCAGATGCTCTCGTACGAGGGCGGCCCGGTGAACTGGGACATGGCCAAGCAGATCGCCCGCCAGACGGTCGCCCAGGGCACTTCGGACGGCACGAAGGACGCGAGCGTCGGCCCGGCCGAGCGCAAGGCGGTGGAGGAGGCCGTCCGCCTGGCCGACCTGTGGCTGGACGACGCGACGTCCCTGCCGTCGGGCGCCGCCTCGGCGGTGGCCTGGTCGCGCGCGGAGTGGGTCGAGGCGACCCTGCCCGCGTGGCAGGAGCTGGTCGACCCGGTCGCCGAGCGGGTCGGCGCGGCCATGGGCGACGTGCTGCCGGAGGAGATGCAGGCCATGGCGGGCCCGCTGATCGGCATGATGCGCTCGATGGGCGGCGCCATGTTCGGCACGCAGATCGGGCAGGCCGTGGGCGTGCTCGCGGGCGAGGTCGTCGGCTCGACCGACATCGGCCTGCCGCTGGGCCCGGCCGGCAAGGCCGCGCTGCTCCCGGCCAACGTGGAGGCGTTCGGCAAGGACCTGGGCGTGCCGCAGGAGGAGGTGCGGCTGTACCTGGCGCTGCGCGAGGCCGCGCACCAGCGGCTGTTCGCGCACGTGCCGTGGCTGCGCTCACACCTGTTCGGCGCGGTCGACGGCTACGCGCGCGGCATCAAGGTCGACACCGCCAAGCTGGAGGACGTGGTCGGCCAGTTCGACCCGCAGAATCCGGAGCAGCTGCAGGACGCGCTCCAGCAGGGCATGTTCCAGCCGGAGGACACGCCCGAGCAGAAGGCCGCTCTGGCCCGTCTGGAGACCGCTCTGGCGCTCGTGGAGGGCTGGGTGGACGCGGTGGTCCACGCCGCCGCGAAGCCGCGCCTGTCGTCCGCCGACGCCCTGCGCGAGACGCTGCGCCGCCGCCGCGCGACCGGTGGCCCGGCGGAGCAGACGTTCGCCACGCTGATCGGCCTGGAGCTGCGTCCGCGCCGGCTGCGCGACGCCTCCCGTCTGTGGGCCTCGCTCACGGACGCGCGCGGGGTCGACGGCCGGGACGGCCTGTGGGCTCACCCGGACATGCTGCCGACCGCGACCGACCTGGACGACCCGGACGGCTTCGTCCACCGCGAGCAGCTGGACTTCTCCGAGCTGGACAAGATGCTCGGCGAGGCGGCGGGCGGCTCGGCGGGCAAGCCGGACCTGCGCAAGAAGGACGACGGCGAGCAGGCCGGGGCCGAGGGCGACGACAGCAAGGGCGACGACGCCGAGTGAGCCTGTACGACGACGCGGTCCTCGTCCTGAAGGAGTACGAGGGCCAGGAGGAGCTGCGCCAGGCCTACCTGGACCATCTGGCGGCCCACCCGGACGGCCTGTGGAAGGCCTGCCACGCGGGTCATCTGACGGCCAGCGCCCTGGTGATCGACCCCGAGCGCGGCCGGGTGCTGCTCACGCTGCACCGGAAGCTGCGCATGTGGCTGCAGATGGGCGGCCACTGTGAGCCGGGCGATCCGACGCTCCGGGCGGCGGCCCTGCGGGAGGCAGCGGAGGAGTCCGGCATCACCGGACTGACGCTGCTTCCCGGTGGCCCGGTGCGGCTGGACCGGCATCCCATCCCGGCTCCGTGCCACTGGCACTTCGACGTGCAGTACGCGGTCCTGGCGCCGCCCGGCGCGGTGCACGAGATCAGCGACGAGTCGCTCGACCTGCGCTGGTACGCCTACGACGAGGTGGCCGGCGTGGCCGACGAGTCGGTCGTACGCCTGCTGGACGGCACGCGCGCCCGGCTCTGACCGTGCGAGGGGTGACCGCGCAGGCGGTCACCCCTCGTCTCGCGGCTCAGCTCCAGACGTTCCCCTGGTTCTGCCCGCGCGCGCCCTGCTGCCCCATGCCGAACTGGGCGGCGAGGCCCTGCCCGATCACCGCGTTCTGCGGCGGCAGCAGCTCGCTGGGCTGCACCAGCGCGAAGCCGGTGCCCATGAAGCTCAGCTCCCAGCCCTCACCGGTGTTGCCGCGCCGGCGCCACACGCCGGAGGAGTGCGTCTGGGCCTGCATCTGCACGCGCAGCCCGGTGGACCAGGCCACGATCGCGTCGGCGTCGCAGTTGACGTACCTGTCGGGCGTGACTTGCATCAGCAGCGGCGCCCCGGAGGTCATGAGGGCGACCCGGCCACGCCCGGTGATGTTGAGCTGGTACTTCCCGGAGCCGGAGATGCCGTACAGGCTGTCGACGGCGATGACCTCGTGGTGCAGCGAGGAGTCCATGGCGAGGACGTAGGAGCTGTCGACGGTCAGCCCGTCCTGCTCGACGTCCATGATGTGCACGTGCTGGGCGAGGTTCGCGAGGTAGACGGTGCCCTGTCCGTGACAGCGCATCAGGTCCAGGCCCTCGCCGGTGTGCGCACGCGCGCGTGCCTGGCCGTTGCTGCGGTACTCGGCGTCGAACTCGACCAGGCCCTGGTAGGCGACCATGGTGCCCTTGCGGGCGAGCAGGTCGTCGTGGCCCTCCAGGGTGACCCGGAGCATCTGCGGGTTCTGCAGGCTCCAGCGCTCCTGCGTCTGGACGTCGTTGTGCGCGAAAAGCGGGCTCTGCATGGTGTTCTGGCTCCCCCTCAGCCCCGGATCCGGAGGCGGTCGGTGCTGTCCTCGCTGGGCTGGACGACGACGATGCCCTGGCCGGAGAAGGCCATCTGGTAGGCCTCGCCGCTGCCCCGGCCGATCAGCGACTGGGCCTTGAAGCTCCGCTTGCCCTTCACCTTCAGGTTCGGTGACCAGGCGACGAGCGCGTCGGGGTCGACGTACGTCTCGTCCTCGCCGCCGCCGCAGTCCACGACGATCGGTTTGCCCCGGGAGGTGAGGGCCACCCAGCCCTGCCCGGAGATCTTCGTGTTCCACAGGCCCTGGCCGGCGAACTTCGCGAGCCCCTTCACGCGCTCCACGCCCCAGGTGAGGTGCGCGTCGAAGGCGAGGAGGTTGGTGGCGTTGACGGAGATGCCGTCGCCGTTGAGGTTGATCACGACGACGTCGGCGCCGTAGTCGGCGAGGTAGAGCAGGCCGTCGCCGGAGCACTTCATCAGCGGCGCGCCCTCGCCGGTGACCCAGTCGCGGGCGATCTGACGGACGGCCGGCGGGTTGGGCTCGTACTGGATGAAGCCCTCGTAGGCGACCATCGACCCCACGCGCGCGAGGAGGTCGTTCCCGGTCTGCAGGGCGACCTTCAGCATGTGGTTGCCGTGGTTCTCCATGCGGGCGGTGACGGGTGCGGGGGCGAAGCCCGCGAGCGGCTGGTTCATGACGGGCTCCCTCTAGACCTCGTACGGCTGGACGACGATGAAGTTGCCGGGCGCGCCCCGGAACTGGAGGTTGACGCTCTCGCCCGTGTCACCCGGATAGGCGTTGCGGCGCATGCGGACCTGGCTGGAGACGATCACCTGGGACGCGGCCGACCAGGCGACGACGGCGTTGCAGTCGGCGAAGGTGGTCGGCGTGACCGGCAGCACCACGGGCGTGCCGTGCGTCTTGACGACGATCGTGCCGGTGCCCTGGAACTGCATGGTGAACAGCGCGCCGCCGGGGATGCCGTGGCCCTCGATCCGGCGCACCTCGTACTGGAGGCTCTCGTCGAAGGCGAGGACGTTCTCGGCGGACACGCAGATGGCGTCGCCCTGGAGCTCGACGGGGTGCAGATGCGTGGAGTTCTCGGCGAGGAACACCTGGCCCTGGCCGGTGCAGCGCATCAGCTGCATCTCCTGGCCGGTGGCGTTGCCGACGATCCGCCCGGCGAACCCGGCACCCTTGTAACTGAAGTCGACCTTGCCCTGGTAGAGCACCATGCTGCCCTGCTTGGCCAGCACCGGCTGGCCGCCGATGCCGAGGTCGACGCGGATGAGCTTCTTGTTCTGCTGGGTCCAGCGCTGCCCGGTCGGCGTCTCCTTGAACGCCTGGAGCGCGGCCGTCACACCGGCACCGCCCTGCGGTGCGCCCTGCGGCACTGAGTAGGGGGCGGGCTGCTGGCCGGGGACCTGCCCGTAGCCCGGGGGCATGGGCGGGGCCGGCTGACCGCCGTGGGGGGCGGGCTGCTGGCCGTATCCGGGGGGCATCGGCGCGCCGGGCTGACCGCCGTACGACGGCTGCTGCTGCGGCTGGCCGTAGGGCGCGGGTGCGGGGGCCGGCGGCGCGGCGGGCGGCGGGACGGTGCCGCCTCCGGGCGGGGTCAGGGGTGCGACGACCGTCGGCGCGGCGTGCACGTTCGGGCCGGGCGCCGGAGCCGGGGGCGGGGTGGGGCCGGGGGGCGGGGCGGGCGCCGGAGCGGGTGCGGGGGCCGGGGCGCCGAACGCGGGTGGGGGCGTGGTCTGGGCGGGCGGAGCGAAGCCCGGGGCCGCGCCGGGCTGGGGCTGCTGCGGCGCGGCGGGCGCCTCCTCCTCCAGCACCTCGCCGCCGAAGTTCTTCAGCAGCGCCTCCAGACCGCCGTCGAAGCCCTGTCCGACGGCGGCGAACCGCCACCCGTCCTTGAAGTAGAAGTCACCGAGCATCACGGCCCGCTCGGTGGAGAACTCCGCGCCGCTGAAGGAGTACCGCGCGACCTCCTCGCCGCCCGCCACGATGCGCAGGTATCCGGGAGCGATCTGGGACATCTGTCCGGCGCCGTCGATGGTCGCCGTGAAGGACAGCTTGCGGATCTGCGAGGGGATCCGGTCGAGCATCACCCGGAACGACTCCGTGTCACCCGCCTGCGCACCCAGCAGCTGGACGGACTCCTCCGGGGACTTCGGCTGGTTGAAGAAGACGAAGTACCGGTCGTCCGAGAGACGCTCGTCGGCGTCCAGACCGAAGCAGCTGATGTCGAAGGTCAGTCCGGGGCCGGAGATCTGCACGCCTACGTACAGATCCGTGCCCGCGGTGAGGTCACTGATCCTGGCCTTGTGGCCGCGTTGGAATTCCCTGGCCATGCGTTACGACCGTCCCCCATCCCGAATGTGAGTGCGTCGCGCCAGGCTAACGGCAAAGACCGACAGCGACCCCCGAGGGCGCTGGTCGGTACAGACCCGGTACACAACCGCACCCGGCCGCTCACACGGAAGGCCGCCCGGAGCGCGCTCGGTCCTGCGGGAGTGCGCTCAGGTGTCCTGCTCGTCGCCCACGCCCGGCACATGCGGCAGCCGGGCGGCGGCGACCACCCCTTCGAGGTAGCCGCGGGCCCGCTCGGTGCGCGGGTAGGCATCCAGCAGCCGCCAGAAGTCGGGGCCGTGGCCGGGGACGAGCAGATGCGCCAGCTCGTGACAGAGCACGTAGTCGACGACGTACTCCGGCATCCCCTGCAACCGGTGCGACAGCCTGATGCTGCCCTCGGCGGGGGTGCACGAACCCCAGCGGGTGTTCTGGTTGGTGACCCAGCGCACGGAGGCGGGCCGGGCCCGGCCGTCGAAGTACTGGGCGGACAGCCGCTCGGCACGCTCGGCCAGCTCGGCGTCGCCCAGCACCCGCTTGCTCTCCTGGGCGGCGAGCTTGTCGAGCATGACGGTGACCCAGCGCTGCTCCTCCGCCTTCGACATCCGGGCGGGGATCAGCACGACGGTGCGGTCGCCCTCGCGGTACGCGGAGACCGTCCGGCGGCGCCGGGCGCTCCTGCGGACCTCGATCGCGCTCGTCCCGGAGCCGCGGGGCGGCTGGCTCGTCGTGCTGCGCTGTGGTTCACCGGCGCGGTGCAGTGGGTCGGCGGGCACGCCCCGACGTTACCCGCTGAGCAGGGGCAAAGTCCCGGCCCGGGGACGGTTCACTCTGGATCCCCCACCATGTGTTTGATTCGTACGACCGATCCGTCCATCCCTTTTGCATCACTTCACCCCGTCTGATTGATATGAAGAACACCCCCAACCTGTGGATAACCCCCGACGCCCGGTGCACGGCACGGGCATGCTGGCGCAGACACGCATTCACGGACACGGGGGGCCAGTCATGCATCCGGTGGTGAAGCCCGCGCTGCGGCGCGGCTGGCGCGATCGCAACACCGTGCAGTTCGGGATGACCCCGGCGCACGCCCTGACCCTGGGCCCGGTCGCCACGGCGACCGGCAGCTTCCTGGACCTGCTCGACGGCACCCGCGGGCTGCCGCTGCTGCGCGAGGAGGGCCGCCGGGCGGACGTGCCGGCCGACCACGTCGACGCGCTGGTGGAGCGGCTGGCCCGCGCGGGCCTCGTCGATGACGCGCGCGGCGGCGGACCGGCCGCGGACGCCCTGCGGGAGAAGACGGACGTCCTCGAACGGCTGCGCCCCGACCTCGCCTCACTGTCCCTCATCACACCCGAGCCGGGCGGCGCGCTGGCGCGGCTCGCGGCCCGGCGCGCGCTGCGCGTCCGGGTGCGGGGTGCGGGCCGGGTCGGCGCCCTGCTCGCGTCCGTGCTGTCGGGCGCCGGCGTCGGCGAGGTCGACGTGTGCGACGTGGGCCGGGTGGAGCCGTGGGACGTGGCGCCGGGCGGGCTGACCACCGAGTCACTGGGCGACCGCCGGGACGCGGCGGCCCGGGCCGCCGTCCGCCGCGCCGCACCGGACCGTCCACCGCGCCACGCCCACTCCCCGGGCTCCGGCGCCGAGGAGCCCGGCCTCTCCCTGGTGATCTTCGCGCCCCGCGACGACGTCGCCGTGCACGCCCCGGACCCGTTCACCGCCGAACCGCTCATGACGACCGGCACCCCTCATCTCTATGCCGGGGTCGTGGAGGGCACGGGTGTCGTCGGCCCGCTCGTCCTGCCCGGCGAGTCGGGCTGCGCCGGCTGCCTGGACCGGGACCGCACGGACCGGGACCCGGCCTGGCCCCGTCTGGTCGCCCAGTGGCGGTCCGGAAGGGCCCGCCGGGTCGGGGCCTGCGACCTCGCCCTGGCCACGGCGGTGGCCGGTCTCGCCGCGGCGCACGCCCTGGCCTTCCTCGACGGAGGGTCACCGTCAGCCGCGGGCACTCGCTGGGAAGCGTCCCTGCCCGGTCTCGACTGGCGCGCCCGGCCGGTCCGGCCGCATCCGGAATGCGCCTGTGGGGCAGCCGACAGAGATAAACGGGAGCACTCCGCAACCGACGGCGAGACGCGCGCGACAATGGCGGTGCAACGGCCGTCGACGAAGCGGCGACGCGAAGCAGGCGCGGCACGGCCGACTGGGACCTGGAGGGCGCATGTCTGATCTTCCCCGGAAGGCGGTCACCCGAACCGCCAAGCTCGCCGCGCTCCCGCTCGGCTTCGCCGGCCGGGCGACCTGGGGGCTGGGCAAGCGGATCGTGGGCGAGTCCGCGGAGATCGTCGGCCGCGAACTGCAACAGCGCACGGCGGAGCAACTGTTCAAGGTGCTCGGCGAGCTGAAGGGCGGCGCGATGAAGTTCGGGCAGGCACTGTCCGTCTTCGAGTCGGCGCTGCCGGAGGAGATCGCCGGCCCCTACCGGGCGGCCCTGACCAAGCTCCAGGAGGCCGCCCCGCCGATGCCGACCCGCACCGTGCACGCCGCGCTCCAGGAACGGCTCGGGCCGGACTGGCGCGACCTCTTCGAGGAGTTCGAGGACAAGCCGGCCGCCGCGGCCTCGATCGGCCAGGTGCACCGGGCGGTGTGGCACGACGGCCGTGAGGTGGCGGTCAAGGTGCAGTACCCGGGCGCCGGTGAGGCACTGCTCTCCGATCTCGGCCAACTGAGCCGGTTCGCCCGGCTGTTGGGTCCGCTCATCCCGGGCATGGACATCAAGCCGCTGATCGCGGAGCTGAGGGACCGCGTCTCGGAGGAGCTGGACTACGGACTGGAGGCCCAGGCGCAGAGCGCCCACGCGGAAGAGTTCGCGGACGACCCGGACGTGGTCGTCCCGGCGGTGGTGCACCAGTGCGAGCAGGTGCTGGTGACCGAGTGGATCGACGGCATCCCGCTGTCCGAGGTGATCGCGGACGGCACCCAGGAGCAGCGCGACCGGGCCGGCCAGCTCCTCGCCCGCTTCCTCTTCTCCGGCCCGGCCCGCACCGGCCTGCTGCACGCCGACCCCCATCCGGGCAACTTCCGTCTGCTGCCCGGCGGCCCGGACGGTCCGGACGACTGGCGCCTGGGAGTCCTGGACTTCGGCACCGTCGACCGGCTCCCCGGCGGCCTGCCGGCCCCGATCGGCATCTCGCTGCGGATGACGCTGGACGGGGAAGCCGAGACGGTCTACGAGCTGCTGTGCGCCGAGGGCTTCGTGAAGGAGGCCATCGAGCTGGACCCGGACGCGGTCCTCGACTACCTGCTGCCGATCATCGAGCCGGCCCGTGTGGAGGCGTTCACCTTCACCCGTTCGTGGATGCGCAGCCAGGCCGCCCGCATCGCCGACCCCCGCTCCCCCGCCTACCAGCTCGGCAAGCAGCTCAACCTGCCGCCGGCCTATCTGCTGATACACCGGGTGACCCTCAGCACGATCGGGGTCCTGTGCCAACTGGGCGCCACGGTACGGCTGCGCGAGGAACTGCAGGAGTGGCTACCGGGCTTCGTGCCCGACCTGCCCGAGGACGACACCGACGAGGAGGAGTCGGCGGCGGGGGCGTGATCGGCGTGCCTTGAGGGGCGGGGGGGGAGGGGCGGGGGGAGGGGGAGGGGGAGGGCCCCGGAGAAGGGTTGCTCACCACCAGGCCGAGTCCAGCCGTCCCTCGATCGCCCGGAGGTTCTCCCGGGAGCAGGCGTCGCAGAAGTACTGGCGGACGCCGTTCTCCACGGAGCAGGTCCAGGTGGCCGGCTGGGGCCCGTCGGCGGGTGTGCCGCAGCGGGCGCACACGAGGCGGCGGCGCTCCGCGGTAGAGCCGCCCTGATCACTTCGGCCGGGAAGACTCGTCACCCGGTGACGATAACCCCGTGACCGGTGGATCGGCGTGCGCAACGCACCGCGGGGGCCGGTCCGTTCGGCCGGACCGGCCCCCGCGGGGAGGCTTCGCCTCCCCGCTTCGGGAGGCCACCGCTGCTCAGGTGTGTCGTTACTGCATGACGGCCATGGCGAGCGCGCGGCGGGCGCGCAGCGAGGCGCGCTCGGCTCGCCGCTGCATCCGCTGGGCGACCGCCAGGCGCACGGCCCGGCGTTCGCGCGCGGCGTCATGGAGGCGCTCGTGCATATGCGCACGAGCCAGGGCTTCTTGCATGAGTTGCATCTCACGGTTCCTGTTCTGGCGCGCTTCGGTCGCGCCGGTGGTGGTGAAGTCTGTGGTCGCGGAGCCGGCGGGCTCGCTGGTGGACGGCTTCATCGGGGCCTGCTTCTTGGGGTCGTGCGTGAGGGGGCGGTCGATCGTTCCTGCGGTGTTCATGCCGTGACCGGGTTCTTCCGCGGGCGGCCACGGGGCCGCTTCCGGGCAACGACGACGCCCTGGACGAACAGCTCGCCACCCCAGACGCCCCAGGGCTCACGCCGCTCCTTGGCGCCGGCGAGGCAGGCCTCGATCAGCGGGCAGGTGCGGCAGAGGGACTTGGCGTACTCGACGTCCGCCGGCGACTCGGCGAAGAAGACCTCCGGGTCGTAGGAGCGGCAGGGGACGGGTACGCCGAGGTTCTCGATGGCGTCGTCGAGCGCGGTGAGCGCGGTGAGGGGGGTCAAGGTGGAGTCCTCCGTGAGGCCGGGCGGGGGGATCGTTTGCGAAGGCGGTACGGACGGGGCGTGCGCTTCGAGTTGCACGGGTGGTTTTCCTCGTCTGGTCGGTCCGGCCGGTTGACCGGGTGTCGGCTGGGTACCGGGTTCTTTTCCTGTCCCGAGGCCCCTTCGCTCCGTCGTCCCCGTTCGGGGAAAACAGAAGGGCCGCGGATCCCGGATGGGGTTCCGCGGCCCTGAAGGCGCCGGCCTGATCGGCGATCAGGCTGGATCACTCCAGGGTTCTGGCCCACGGAAGGCCCACATCAGGTGGTGCTGCGTCGTCTGCTTCCGGAATCCGGCACCGGCCGCCGCAAAGGCATAGGCGTGCGCCTGTGCCGCTACCGCTTCCAGTGCCTTGGTCGGTCGCTCGTTGCGCTCACGGATGGGAAGACCCGTGAGGGCAGGGGAGGACGCCGGACGCACGGCACGGATGCCGGACAGACCGGTGCCCTGGTTCGAGGCGCCGAGCATGCACGTGGAGACGGCCGAGCGATCGGTCAGTTTGGCCGTGCTGACGGTGGTGCTGAAGTTGATGCTGATCACTGGACTCGCCTCCTCTCGGCGTCTCAAGGGACCGGGGTGAACCAGTCCCGTTCGGATATGCAAGTACAACACGGAATCCGGGCCTTGGAGAAGGCCGCTGCTTCCGTGCCTAGAACCTATGGGGATTCGCGGGGCATGCGCAAACTATTTTTTCGACGAGTTGGCATCAGTCGCTGCCGTCGTCTTCACCGGGTTCCTGACCTGCGCAGATGGCCAGAACGTCGGCTCCGTAGCTGCGCAGCTTGCGGTTCAGGACGCCGGGGATGCGGGCCAGTTCGGCGGGGCTCTCCGGGCACGCCTCCGCGATGGCCATCAGCGTCCGGTCGGTGAAGACGCAGAAGTCCGGCTGCCCGCTGCGCTCTGCCTGCACCCCGCGCCACTCCCGGAGCCGCTCGTAGAGCCCTTCGTCCATGTCCGAGGGGCAGTCCTCGCAGCGCATCAGCTTCATCTCGCCCGCGTCGGTGAGCGTGCGGCCGCAGACCCGGCAGCGGGCGGGGGTCCGCTGGGTGCGCCGGGGGGTGACGGCGGTGCTCGCGACGGTCCCGCGTTCGACGCCCGCGCCCGTGCCGGCGCCGGCGTGGCCGACGGTGGGGGTGGTGCCGGGGCGCAGCCCGTCGAGGAAGCGGCTGGGCCGGCGGTTGGGACGGCCGCCGGGTGAGCGGGACAGGGCCCAGGACAGATGGAGGCGTTCCCGGGCGCGGGTCACGCCGACGTAGAGCAGTCGGCGTTCCTCCTCGATCTGCTCGTCGGTGCGGGCGTAGGTGATGGGCAGCATGCCTTCGGCGATGCCGACCAGGAAGACGACGTCCCACTCCAGGCCCTTGGCGGCGTGCAGGGAGGCCAGGGTGACGCCCTGGACGGTGGGGGCGTGCTGTGCGTTGGCGCGTTCGTCCAGTTCCGCCACGAAGTCGGCGAGGGTGACTCCGGGTCTGGCCGCGGCGAGGTCGTGGGCGAGGTTGACCAGGGCGGCCAGGGATTCCCAGCGCTCTCTGACGGCGCCGGAGCCGGCCGGGGGTTCGCTGGTCCAGCCCTCGCCGGAGAGGACGGCGCGCACCTGGGAGGGCAGGTCCACGACGTCGTCGAGGAGGGAGTCGTTGCCGCCGAAGCGGGCGGCGCCGCGCAGGGCGATGCCGGCCTTGCGGACCTCGGGCCGGTCGAAGAAGCGCTCGGCGCCGCGCAGCTGGTAGGGCACCCCGGCGTCGGCGAGCGCCTGTTCGTAGGTCTCGGACTGGGAGTTGGTGCGGAACAGGACGGCGATCTCGGCGGCCGGGACGCCCGCGTCGATCAGCTCGCGGATACGGCGGGCGGCGCCTTCGGCCTCGGCGGGTTCGTCGGTGTACTCGGTGTAGACGGGTTCGGGTCCCGCGGGGCGCTGGGAGACGAGTTCCAGCCGGTGGCCCGCGGCGCGGCCCCGGGCCTGGGCGAGCAGGCCGTTGGCGAGGTGGACGATCTGGGGGCTGGAGCGGTAGTCGCGGACCAGTTTGACGACGGTGGCGCCGGGGTGGCGGACGCGGAAGTCGAGCAGGTGGTCGGGCGTTGCTCCCGTGAACGAGTAGATGGTCTGGCTGGCGTCACCGACGACGCACAGGTTGTCGCGGTCGCCGAGCCACAGGTCCAGCAGCCGCTGCTGGAGGGGGCTGACGTCCTGGTATTCGTCCACGACGAAGTGCTGGTACTGCGCGCGGACCTGTTCGGCGATGTCGTGCCGGTCCTGGAGGACGGCGACGGTGAGCAGCAGGACGTCCTCGAAGTCGATGACCGCGCGGTCGCGCTTGAGGTCCTCGTAGGCGGCGTAGAGGTGGGCGATCTCGGCCGGGTCGCGGGGGGCCTCGCGGCCGGCCTTCGCAGCCGCGTACGGGTAGTCGGCGGGGACGGTCTGGGTGACCTTGGACCATTCGATCTCGGCGGTCACGTCCCGCAGCTCGTTGCGGTCGAGCCGGGTGCCGAGGGCAGCGGCGGCGTCGGCGACGAGCTGGATCTTGCGGTCGACGAGCCGGGGCATGGAGCCACCGATCGCTTTCGGCCAGAAGTACTGGAGCTGGCGCAGGGCGGCGGAGTGGAAGGTGCGGGCCTGGACCCCCTGGGCGCCGAGCTGGCGCAGCCGGCCGCGCATCTCTCCGGCGGCGCGGTTGGTGAAGGTGACGGCGAGCACGCTGGACGGCTGGAGGATGCCGGCGCGCACCCCGTAGGCGATGCGGTGGGTGATCGCCCGGGTCTTGCCGGTTCCCGCTCCGGCCAGCACGCACACCGGACCGTGCAGGGAGGTGGCCACCTCGCGCTGCTCGGGGTCGAGCCCTTCGAGCACCGCGTCGGCCCCGCTCGGCGGAGCCGCGTAGGGAGAGCCACCGGTGCCCTGCGGGAAAAGGGTGGAATGCGTTGCTGCTGTCACACCGCCATGCTGCCAGGTCGCCCGGGACGGCTGTGCCGGTTGTCCACAGGCTGGGGCTCGCAGTCGTACTAATGCGTCAGGCGTCACAGCCGGGAGCGCCTACCGGGACTGGCGGGCCGGTCGCCCGGGAATGGCGGGCCGGTCCCTTACGTTTCCCCCGTGGACGACCTTTTCCGAGCTGCCTGAGGAGCGCGAGAGACATGCAGGGCACTGTGACGATGTACAGCACGACTTGGTGCGGCTACTGCCGGCGGCTGAAGAGCCAGCTGGATCGGGAGGGCATCGCCTACACCGAGATCAACATCGAGCAGGACCCCGAGTCCGCGGCCTTCGTGGAGAAGGCGAACGGCGGAAACCAGACCGTCCCGACCGTGCTCTTCGCGGACGGCTCCACTCTGACGAACCCGTCGCTGGCCCAGGTCAAGCAGAAGCTCGCCGTCTGAGCCCGAGCCGCGCCGAACGGCGGCTCCCGAGTCCGAACCGGCTCGGGGGCCGCCGTTCGCCGTCTCAGACGAAGCTGCGGGTCGGCAGGGGCTTGCCGTACCACATCTCGATCAGGCGGGCCGCGATGGAGATGCCGTAGGGCGGCAGCACCTCGCCGGACTCGAAGGCCGCGTGCAGCTCCTCGCGGGAGAACCAGCGGGCCTCGTGGATCTCGTCCCCGTCGACGTCGATCTCGGTGGAGGTGGCGCGGGCCATGAACCCGAGCATCAGGCTGGACGGGAAGGGCCAGGGCTGGCTGGCGACGTACTCGACCGGGCCGACGGTGACGCCGACCTCCTCGGACACCTCGCGGCGCACCGCCTGCTCGATGGACTCGCCGGGCTCCACGAACCCGGCGAGCGTGGAGAAGCGGCCCTCGGGCCAGTGGACCTGGCGGCCGAGCAGGATGCGGTCGTCCTCGTCGGTGACGGCCATGATCACGGCGGGGTCGGTGCGCGGGTAGTGCTCGGCGCCGCAGGCCGGGCAGCGGCGGATGTGGCCGGCCGCCGCGATGACCGTGCGCTCGCCGCAGCGGGAGCAGAAGCGGTGGGTGCGCTGCCAGTTCTCCAGCCCGACCGCGTGCACCATGAGCCCGACGTCGCGCGGCGACAGCAGCAGGCCGGCCTCTCGCAGCCCCGCCGGGCGCGCGGACTGGTCGATACGGCCGGGCAGCGCGTCCTTCTGGAGTGCGAAGTAGCTGACACCGTCCTCGTCGATGCCGAGGAAGTAGCGGTGCGCCTCGGTGAGCGGGGCCTCGAAGGACGGTGTCATGACGAGTTCGGTCCGGCCGTCCGGGGTCTCGTCGATGAGCACCTGGCCGCCGGAGACCACGAAACAGCGGGTCGTGGGGTGGCTCCACGCCGCCGCGAGCCAGGCCTCGTCCAGCCGGTGGTGGGCGGCGCGGTCGATGCCGCTCGGGGCGGTCAGCGAGATGGGTCGGTCGGCTGTGTGGTCGGTCCAGGTGGTCACGGGTGCTTCCAACTCCCCCAAGGCAGCGGTTCTTTCGGCGGGCGGTTCGGCGGGACGTAGGGCGGGAGGGCACCGGGCCGGGCGCGGCCGGGGCGATGGGACGGTCGGGGCGGTCCCTCCAGTGTGCCCCGCGCGCGGTGCCCTGCCGTACGGCGCCGGCCGGTCAGGGCGCGGTACGCCAGTTCAGGGCCAGGTCACCCCACAGGTAGGCGCTGGTCTCGACGCCCTTGAGGAGGAGGTCCAGCTCCACCTTCTCGTTGGGTGCGTGCCAGCCGTCGGACGGGACGGAGATGCCCAGGAAGAGCACAGGGGCGCCGAGGACTTCCTGGAGGTCGGCGGCGGGTCCGGAGCCGCCCTCCCGGGTGAAGCGGACCGGCCCCTGGAAGGCGCGGCCCATGGCGCGGGCCACGGACTGCAGCGCGGGGTGGTCGAGCGGGGTCAGGCACGGGCGCGTGGCCGAGCCGAAGTCGATCTCGTACCGGATCCCGGCGGGCACCTGCTCGGCGGCCCAGGAGCGGACGGCCTTCTCGATGTGGTCGGGGTCCTGGCCGGCGACCAGCCGGAACGACAGCTTCACCATGGCCGTGGCGGGGATGATCGTCTTGCTGCCGGGGCCCTGGTAGCCGCCGCCTATCCCGTTGACCTCGGCGGTCGGGCGGGCCCAGATGCGCTCCAGGGTCGAGTATCCGGCCTCGCCGTGGAGGGCGGAGGACCTGGCGGTGCGCAGCCAGCGCTCCTCGTCGAAGGGCAGCTCGGCGAACAGCTCGCGCTCGCGGTCGGTCAGCTCGACGATGCCGTCGTAGAAGCCGGGGACCGCCACGCGCGCGTGCTCGTCGTGGAGGGCGGCGACCAGGCGGGCGGCGGCGGTGGCCGGGTTGGGTACGGCGCCGCCGAAGGAACCGGAGTGGATGTCCTGGCCGGGGCCGTACAGCCGGATCTCGCACTCGGCGAGGCCGCGCATGCCGGTGCACACGGTCGGGGTGTCCTCGGACCACATGCCGGTGTCGGAGACGATCACGGCGTCGGCGGCGAGGCGCCCCGCGCGCTCTTCCACCAGGGCCCGGAAGTGCGGGGAGCCGGACTCCTCCTCGCCTTCGATCAGCAGCTTGAGGTTGACGGCCGGCGCGGTGCGGCCGGTCGCGGCGAGGTGGGCGCGGACGCCGAGTGTGTGGAAGAACACCTGGCCCTTGTCGTCGGCCGCCCCGCGCGCGTAGAGGCGGTTCTCGCGGACGACCGGTTCGAAGGGGTCGCTGTCCCAGCCGTCCTCGCGGGCGGCGGGCTGCACGTCGTGGTGACCGTAGACCAGGACCGTGGGCGCCTGCGGGTCGCCGGACGGCCACTCGGCGAAGACGGCGGGGGCACCGGGGGTCTGCCAGACCTCGGCGGTCGGGAAGCCGGTCTCCTTCAGCTTGGCGGCGAGCCAGTCCGCGCTGCGCCGTACGTCGGGAGCGTGGTCGGGCTGGGCCGACACGGACGGGATGCGCAGCCATGCGGCGAGGTCGTCGAGGAAGGCGGCGCGGTGCTGCTCGATGTACGTGCGGACGGCGCTGTCCGGGGTCTGGCTCATGCTCCCGAGCCTATCCGCCCGCGCCGGCATCCTCGGCGGGCGGTTCGTCACACTCAGCTTGCCTCCGGTGTGCGCTCCGTCTCTCCCGTGAGCAGCCGCTCCAGCGCGGCCCGGTCCGGCAGGCCCTCGGGGCGTACGACCTCGCCGCTGCGCACGTACAGGAACGCGGCGGTGACCGACTCGGGCGGTATGCCCTGCTGCTCGGCCCAGGCCAGCCGGTACACGGCGAGCTGGAGCGGGTCGGCGGTGCGGGTGCGGCCCGTCTTCCAGTCGACGATCTCGTACGTCGCCCCGTCGCCGTCGCCGTGCCGGTAGACGGCGTCGATGCGGCCGCGGACTACGCGGCCGGCCAGGGTGAGCTGGAAGGGGGCCTCGACCCGGTACGGGGTGCGCCGGGCGTACTCGGTGCGTTCGAAGGCCTCCTTCAGGGCTTCCAGGTCGCGTTCGTCGGCGATCTCGGCTTCGCCGCCGGGCAGCTCGTCCGGTTCCAGCAGGGGCAGGGTCAGCTCCTCGAAGCGGGTTTCCACCCAGGCGTGGAAACGGGTGCCCCGGCGTGCGGCCGGTTGCGGGGGGCGCGGCATGGGGCGCGCGAGTTCCTGCGCGAGCCCGTCCGGGTCCTCGGCGAGCCGCAGCAGCTGGGTCGCGGTGAGCGTGGTGGGCAGGGGGACCTCGGTGACGGTCTGCCGGGCGCGCAGGAGTTCTCCGGTGAGCGCGGCCAGGTCGCGGTCCCAGGAGGCTGTGGTGCGGGCCTCCTCCGGGGTGAGGGCGGCGGCGGGCTGCGGTTCGACGGCACGGGGACGGTCCTGCGGGGCGGGCGCCTGGTGCGGGACCGTGGGCCGTTCGGCATTCCAGACGTCCTGGTCGACGGGCCGGCCGTCGAAGGGCTCGCCGTCGAACGGGTCGAGGGGCTCGGCGTGGAAGGGGTCGTCGCCGAACGGATCGTCGTGCGGAAGATTGTCCTCATGGGGGAGGTCGGCGTACCGCTCCTCGTCATACGGCCCGCCGCCGTACGGGTCGTCACCGTACGGCGCGTCACCGTACGGCTCGTCGTCCGGTGGCGCGGGCCAGTCCGGGTCTTCGGCCCCGGCGGGGTCGTGCAGGGCCGGCCGGCGCCCGTCGGCCGGCCCGGCGGCGAGGGTGTCCAGGTGGGCGAGGACGGTCTCGGCCGCGGCGCGGCGGCGGGCCAGGGCGGCGGCGTCCAGCGGGAGCGGCCACACCTGGTCGGCGGTGGCCGTGTGCAGGGCCGGGTTCTCCTCGTCCTCGGCGGGCGGGTCCGCCCACACCTCGATCTCGCCGTACCCGGCGGCGCAGTGGTCGTACAGGGCCGTGAGGAAGTCGGACGGACCGCGCGGCTTCTTCTGGCTGGGGCCCCACCAGTGGCCGGAGCCGAGCAGGAGCGAGCGGGGGCGGGTGAAGGTGACGTAGCCGAGGCGGAGTTCCTCGGTGTGCTGGTGCTCCTTCATGGCCTCGTGGAAGGCCTTCATGCCGCGCGAGTCCCAGGAGTGCACGTCGGGCAGGGTGTCGGTGTCGCCGCGCAGGGCGTGCGGCAGCACCTTGGCCTGGGCGGTCCACTTCTCGCGGCCCTGGGCGCTGGGGAAGGTGCCGGTCACGAGTCCGGGGACGGCCACGACGTCCCACTCCAAACCCTTGGACTTGTGCGCGGTGAGCACCTTGACGGTGTTCTCGCCGCCGGGCAGGGCGTTGTCGAGGCCCTTCTCGTACTGGGCGGCGGTGCGCAGGAAGCCGAGGAAGGCCAGCAGGGTGGCCTCGCTGTCGCTCGCGGCGAAGGAGGCGGCGATGTCCAGGAAGTTGGACAGGGTTTCGCGGCGGCGGGCGGCGAGCGCGTGCGGGGACGCCGACAGCTCCACCTCCAGGCCGGTGACGGCGAGGACGCGGTGCAGGACGTCCATCAGCGGGTCGGACAGCGCGCGGCGCAGGTCGCGCAGCTCGGCGGCGAGCCGGGCGAAGCGCACGCGCGCGTCCGGGGAGAACGGCAGCCCGTCGTCGTCGCCCTCCTCCATGGGTGCTTCCAGGAAGGTGTCGAGGGCGTCCGCGAGCGAGATCACCTCGGACGGGTCGACGCCCTCCACGGCCTCGGCGAGCCGGCGGTCCGGGTCGTCGGTGCCGTCCACGCGCGCGTGGGCGACCAGCAGCCGGGCGCGGCGGCCCAGCAGGGCGAGGTCGCGGGGGCCGATGCGCCAGCGCGGTCCGGTCAGCAGGCGGACCAGGGCGGCGTTGGCGCCGGGGTCCTGGAGAACCTCGCAGACGGCGACGAGGTCGGCGATCTCGGGCAGGTGCAGCAGGCCGGAGAGGCCGACGACCTCCACGGGGATGTCGCGGGCGACGAGGGCGCCCTGGATCTCGGCGAAGTCGGTCGCGGTCCGGCACAGTACGGCGATCTCGCCGGGTGGCGTGCCCGTGTGCACGAGGTGGGCGAGGGAGTCGACGATCCAGTCGATCTCCTCGGCGTGGGTGGACAGCAGGGCGCAGCGGACCGTGCCGTCGTACTCGGCGCCCGGGGCCGGGCGCAGGGCCTCCACGCCCGCGTGCAGGGCACGCAGGGGGGCGGCGAGGCCGTTGGCGAGGTCGAGCAGGCGCCCGCCGCTGCGGCGGTTCTCGCTGAGCGCCTGCCGGGTGGCGGGCCTGCCGTCGGCGTGCGCGAAGTGGTCGGGGAAGTCGTCCAGGTTGGCGACGGAGGCGCCGCGCCAGCCGTAGATGGCCTGGCAGGGGTCGCCGACGGCGGTCACCGGGTGGCCGGTGCCGCCGCCGAACAGGCCGGCGAGCAGGACGCGCTGGGCCACGGAGGTGTCCTGGTACTCGTCAAGGAGCACCACGCGGAACTCCTCGCGCAGCAGGCGGCCCACCTCGGGGATGCGGGCGAGGCGGGCCGACAGGGCGATCTGGTCGCCGAAGTCGAGCAGGTCCCGCGCGCGTTTGGCGGCCCGGTAGCGCTGGACGAGTTCGGCGAGTTCCCGGCGGGCCGCGGCGGTCTCCGGGACCTTGCGCAGGTCGGCGTTGGTGAGCTTGGCCCCTTCCAGGGTGCGCAGCAGGCCGGTGTCCCAGGCGCGCAGTTCCTCCGGGTCGACGAGGTGTTCGGCGAGTTCGGAGTCGAGCGCGAGCAGGTCGCTGACGAGGTCGGCGAAGGAGCGGGTCAGTGCCGGGTACGGGCCCGGGGCCTCGCGCAGCACGCGCGCGGCCAGCTGGTAGCGGGTGGCGTCGGCCAGGAGGCGTGAGCTGGGCTCCAGGCCGAGCCGCAGGCCGTGGTCGGTGAGCAGGCGGCCGGCGAAGGAGTGGTACGTCGAGATGACCGGCTCGCCCGGAGGGTTGTCGGGGTCGATGACGTCGGGGTCGGTGACGCCGGCCTTGACCAGCGCCTTGCGGACGCGTTCGGCCAGCTCGCCGGCGGCCTTGTTGGTGAAGGTCAGGCCGAGGACCTGTTCGGGGGCGACCTGTCCGGTGCCCACCAGCCAGACCACGCGGGCCGCCATCACGGTGGTCTTGCCCGACCCGGCGCCGGCCACGATCACCTGCGGGGCGGGCGGCGCGGTGATGCAGGCCGTCTGCTCCGGGGTGAACGGGATGCCGAGGAGCTCCTTGAGCTGCTCGGGGTCGGTGATACGGGCGGGCATGTCGAAAGAGGCTAGCGGTGGGGACTGACAATCGAGACCGGATCGGTCGCTCGGGGCGGAAGAAGCGCAGGTCAGCCCCTGTGGTGCCGTACGTCACCCGCGCCGGGGCACGTCACTCGACCACGTGCCGTCCCTCCGGGCGCGCGCTGCACGATGCCCGGAACGCGCAGTGCGCGCAGTGCTGGCCGGCGCTCGGCGTGAACCGCTCGTCGAGGACCTTTCCGGCGGCGGTGGCCAGCAGCTCGCCGACCCACTCCCCCGTCGGCGGCTCCTGGGTCTGCACCTTGGGCAGGCTGTCGCCCCCGTCACGCTTGGCGGCGCCCTGTCTGAGGTGGACCAGTTCCGCGCCGCCCGGCTCGGGGCGTACACCGTCGAAGGCCGGGTCGACGGCGCCTTCGCGGACGGCGAGCTGGTAGACGGCGAGCTGGGGGTGCCGCTCCACCTCGCCCGCGGTGGGCGCCTGTTTGCCGGTCTTGAAGTCGACCACGTAGGCGCGGCCCTCGGCGTCCGTCTCCACGCGGTCCATCTGGCCGCGGATGCGGACCTGGTAGTCGCCCGCTTCGAGGGTGACGTCGAAGTCGTGCTCGCTCGCCACCGGGGTGCGGCCCGTCCGGTCCAGCACGTGCCAGTTCAGGAAGCGTTCGAGCGCCACGCGCGCGTTCTCCTTCTCCTGCCGCGACTTCCACGGCGCGTCGAAGGCCAGCGCGTTCCACACGGAGTCCAGGCGTTCCATGAGGACGTCGAGGTCGGCGGGGGTGCGGCCGGAGGCGACCTCGTCGGCGAGGACATGGACGACGTTGCCGAAGCCCTGCGCGGTGGTGGCGGGGGCGTCGGCCTTCACCTCGCGGCCCAGGAACCACTGCAGCGCGCAGGTGTTGGCGAGCTGGTCCAGGGCGCTGCCGGAGAGCACCACGGGCTGGTCCCGTTGGCGCAGCGGCACCTTGCTCTCGGTCGGCTCGAACATGCCCCACCAGCGGTAGGGGTGTGCGGACGGCACCAGCGGGCGGCCGTCCTCGTCGGCGAGCGCGGCGAGCCGGGCGAGCCGGCGGGCGGCGGCCTCCCGCAGCGCGGCCGACGCGCGCGGGTCGACCGTGGTCGCGCGCAGCTCGGCGACGAGCGCGGCGACGGACAGCGGCCGGCGGGGGCGGCCGGTGACGTCCCTGGGCTCGACGCCCAGCTCGGTCAGGAACCGGGACGGCTGGTCACCGTCGTCGGCCGGTGCCTTCACCGCGGTGACGACGAGGCGGTCACACGCGCGCGTGGCGGCGACGTAGAACAGGCGGCGCTCCTCGGCGAGCAGCGCGCCCGGGGTGAGCGGCTCGGCGAGTCCGTCACGGCCGATGCGGTCGGCCTCCAGCAGCGAGCCGCGGCGGCGCAGGTCGGGCCAGAGTCCCTCCTGGACGCCGGCGACGACGACCAGCCGCCACTCCAGGCCCTTGGCGCGGTGCGCGGTCATCACGCGGACGGCGTCGGGGCGCACCGCGCGGCGGGCGAGCGTGTCGGCGGCTATGTCCTCGGCCTCGATCTGCTCCAGGAAGTTCAGGGCGCCGCGGCCTCCGAAGCGCTCCTCCGCGCGCGCGGCGGTGGCGAACAGCGCGCACACGGCGTCCAGGTCCCGGTCGGCGTTGCGGCCGGCCGCGCCACCACGCCGGGCGGCCCGTTCCAGGCGTCCGGGCCACGGTGTGCCCTGCCACAGGTCCCACAGCGCCTCCTCGGCCGTACCGCCGCCGGCGAGGCGTTCGCGGGCCTTGCGGAGCAGCGCGCCGAGGCGCTGCGCTCCGCGCGCGTACGCCGGGTCGTGCACGGCCAGGCGCTCGGGCTCGGCGAGCGCCCGCGCGAGCAGCTCGTCGGACGGGGGCGGCAGCGGGTTCCCCGCGGCCCGTTCCTCCTCGCGCAGGGCGCGCCCGAGGCGGCGCAGGTCGGCGGCGTCCATGCCGGCGAGCGGGGAGGTGAGCAGGGTGAGAGCGGTTTCGGTGTCCAGCCAGGAGGAGTCCTGGGCCGGTTCCGCGGGGGCTTCGGTGCGTTCTTCGGCAGCGTCGGTGCCTTCTCCGGCGCCCTTGGCGCGTTCTCCGGCGCCTTCGGTGCGTTCTCCGGTGCCTTCGGTGCCTTCTCCGGCGGCATCGGTGTCGTCTCCGGCGGCTTCGGCGCCTTCTCCGACGGCATCGGTGTCGTCTCCGGCGGTTTCTTCACCAGCCGGTTCGCCCTCCTGCGAGCCCCCGGCCGACTCCTCGTCCCGGTGTCGCGCCTCGGCCGTGGCCACCGCGCGGAGGGCCGTGAGCAGCGGTGCGACCGCGGGCTCGTGCCGCAGGGGCAGCTCGTCGCCGTCGATGTCCAGGGGGACGCCGGCCGCGGTGAGGGACCGGCGGAGGGTCGGGAGGCGGGAGCCCGCACGTACCAGGACGGCCATGTCGCTCCAGGGGACGCCGTCCTCCAGGTGCGCGCGGCGCAGGATGTCCGCGATGTTGTCCACTTCCGCGCCGGGCGTCGGATACGTGTGGACCTCGACCCGGCCGCCGTCCCGTACGGCGGCCGGCTCCCGGTGGGCGCGAACCGTGTCGGCGGGCAGCCGGGACAGCGGCATGCGCTGGGTGATCAGGCGGGTCGCGGCCAGCAGCGCGGCGCCGGAGCGGCGCGAGGTGCGCAGTACCGCCACGGGGGCGGGACGGCCGTCCGCGCGCCGGAAGGCGGCCGGGAAGTCGAGGATGCCGTTCACGTCGGCACCCCGGAAGGCGTAGATCGACTGGTCGGGGTCGCCGAAGGCGACCAGGGTGCGTCCTCCGCCGGCCAGGGCGCGCAGCAGCCGGACCTGGGCGGGGTCGGTGTCCTGGTACTCGTCGACGTACACGGCGTCGTACTGGGCCGCGAGCCGTGCGGCGGTCTCCGGGCGGCGGGCGATGAGGACCGCGCGGTGGACCAGTTCCGCGTAGTCGATCACGCCCTGGAGGTCGAGGGTGTCGAGGTACTCGGCGAGGAACGCGGCCGCCGCCTGCCAGTCGGGGCGCCCGATGCGGCGCGCGAAGGCGTCCAGGGCGGCCGGACCGAGGCCCAGTTCGCGGCTGCGGGCGAGGACGGCGCGGACCTCGTCGGCGAAGCCGCGCGTGGTCAGGCAGGCGCGCAGTTCGTCCGGCCAGCGCACATGGGTCAGGCCGAGCCGCTCCAGCTCGGGCTGGCCGGCGAGCAGCTCGCGGACGGCGACGTCCTGCTCGGGGCCGGAGAGCAGGCGCAGCGGCTCGGTGAACCGGTCGCTGTCCTGGTGGGCGCGGACCAGGGCGTAGCAGTAGGAATGGAATGTGGTCGCCCTGGGGGCGCGGGCGGCGCCCATGCGCAGGGCCATGCGGTCGCGCAGGTCGACGGCGGCCTTGCGGCTGAACGTGAGCACCAGGATCCGCTCGGGGTCGCCGCCCCGGGCGATCCGGGCGGCCACGGACTCGACCAGCGTGGTGGTCTTGCCGGTGCCGGGACCGGCGAGGACGAGGAGCGGTCCGGTCCGGTGGTCAACCACGGCACGCTGCGCCGCGTCCGGATGAGGGGGGTTCACGACGGCCGGAGGGGTACGGACCAGTCGGTAAGCGCCACGGCTCCCCTGCCGCACCGGTGGGTGCGGCGGGCGCCTGGTGGAGGAAGAGGAGCTCACGTGATGTGCCGGTCCTGGTGGTCGTACTGGCGGGCAGGCGGTCACGCGCGAGGCGGTGGCCGCGGGACGGGGGGACACGTGCTGCCGACGCTACGCCGCCGCTCCGGACGGAAGCAGGGCTTCTGCTTCTTCCCTCGCGGCGCCGGTCACGCCTGTCCCACATCTCACGAACGTACGGCATGCCACGGACGTCCCCCATGTCACCCGAACGGGCCACAGGCCCTCCGCGGCGGCATCCGATGGCGGAAGCTGTCAGGTGTGACCCTCCGCACCCGCGCCGCCGTCCCATCGGGCCCGTCGCATGTCGAGCCGCGGCAGATGGCCCTCGGTGCTGCTGCCCGCCTGCTTCAGCGGCGTGCCCTCCGCGCGGTAGTGGTCGAGCGCGCGCAGTTCGTGTCCGGGCAGCAGCACGCCGTCGGCGCGTACGACCCGCCACCACGGGACCGTGCCGCCGTAGAGGGCCATCACCCGGCCGACCTGGCGCGGCCCGCCCTCCTCCAGCCACTCCGCGACATCGCCGTAGGTCATGACCCGGCCCGGCGGAATCCGCTCGGCGACCTCCAGGACCCGCTCGGCGTAGTCCGGCAGGGCGTCCGCGTACCCCGGCAGGGCGTCCGCGCACTCCGCGCGGGCGTCTTCGGGAGGGCTCTGCTCGCTCATCCACCCCATCCTGCCGCACCCCGCCGACGTTCCGGCGGGGGCCGTGAGGAACGGTCCTCTCGCCCCCGCGCGGTCCTTGGGGCAGACTGTGCGCCCGCGCATCCGCACCCTGATGCCCGTGAGTGTCGGTGGGGCATGCCACCATCGTGCGGGCGGTGACTGGTGATACGAGACCAAGAAGAGACCATGAAGGAGCAGGGCGTGCACCCCGAAGGAGCGGCGGGCACCCCTGACGCCTCCGCGCGCCCCGGTCCCACCCGCGCGGACGACGGCGGCACCGGCGCGCAGCAGGAAGACACCGGTCCGCAGGCCCAGAAGGGCACCGGTCCGCGCGCGCAGGACGACGCTGGTCAGCGCGAGCAGGAAGACACCGGTCCGCACCAGGACGGCGGGACGCGCGCGCGGGAAGACGCCCCCGATACGGACGAAAGCGAGCGCACGCGCGCGCGTGGCGACGGCGGAGCTGATGCTGCCGCCGAGGGGCCGCCCGTCCCCGAGGTGACGCACGTCCCCGGGACCACGCCCCCGGACCACCGTCCGTGCGCCGACGACGACCCCCACGCCGAGCAGGTCGAACGCGACGAACCACTGCTTCCCGCGCGCGTGCACCGCCCCTCCGACCTGATGCGGCTCCTGGTGGGCCTGCTGGGCATCGTGGTGCTGCTCGCCATCGCCGCGTTCGCGCACGGCACCACCTCGGGTCTCGAACAGGACATCAACAAGGGCACCGGGCAGGCCCCGGACCTGCTGATCAAGATCGCGGGGCTGGCGTCCAGCATCGCGATCCTGCTGGTGCCGGTCGCGTTCGCGATCGAACGGCTGATCAAACGGGACGGGCTGCGCATCGCCGACGGCGTCCTCGCGGCCGTCCTGGCGCACGGAGTGACGCTCGCCACCGACCTGTGGGTCGCCCGGGCCGCCCCGGACTCGATCCAGGAGGCGCTCACCCAGCCGTCACCGGGCGACATCCACGCCCTGACCGACCCGGTGCACGGCTATCTGGCGCCCGTCATCGCCTACATGACGGCCGTCGGCATGTCCCGCAGACCAAGATGGCGCGCGGTGCTGTGGATCGTGCTGCTGCTCGACGCGTTCTCGATGCTGGTCACCGGCTACACGACCCCCTTCTCGATCATCCTGACGGTACTGATCGGCTGGACCATCGCCTACGGCACCCTGTACGCGGTCGGCTCCCCCAATGTCCGCCCGACCGGCCAGACCCTGATGGCGGGCCTGAGGCACGTGGGCTTCCATCCCGTCAGCGCGGCCCGTGAGGAGGCCGTGGAGACGGAGAACGGCGACCGGGGCCGGCGCTACTTCGTCACCCTGGAGGACGGCCCGCCGCTGGACGTCACGGTCGTCGACCGGGAGCAGCAGGCGCAGGGCTTCTTCTACCGCGCCTGGCGCAATCTCACCCTGCGCGGCTTCGCCACCCGCTCCAGCCTCCAGTCGCTGCGCCAGGCACTGGAGCAGGAGGCGCTGCTGGCGTACGCGGCGATCGCGGCGGGCGCCAACGCGCCCAAGCTGATCGCCACCTCCGAACTCGGCCCGGACGCGGTCATGCTCGTCTACGAGCACACCGGCGGGAGCACCCTGGACTCGCTGGCCGACGAGGACATCACCGACGAGCTGCTGCGCAACACCTGGCACCAGGTGCGGGCGCTGCAGTCCCGGCGCATCGCGCACCGGAGGCTGGCCGGAGACGCGATTCTGGTGGATCGTTCCGGCAGGGTCATCCTCACCGAACTGCGCGGCGGCGAGATCGCGGCGGGCGATCTGCTGCTGCGCATGGACGTCGCCCAGCTGGTCACCACGCTCGGCCTGCGGGTCGGTGCCGAGCGGGCGGTGGCCTCGGCGGTCGGGGTGCTCGGCCCGGACGCGGTCGCCGACTGTCTGCCGATGCTCCAGCCGATCGCGCTGACGCGCTCCACGCGCGCGACGCTGCGCCGACTGGCCCGGGAGCGGGCCCAGCGCGAGCGGGAAGCGGTGCTCGAAGCCTCCCGGCAGGCGAAGCTGGCCCGTCTGGAGGAGGCGTCCGAGACGGCCCCGCCCGGGCTCGAAAAGCCCGACAAGAAGGCGGTCCGCGCCGAGCAGCGCGCGGAGAAGCGGGCCATCGACGAAGCCCTCGAAGAGGCCCGCGAGGAGGATCTGCTCACCCAGATCCGGCACCAGGTACTGCGGATCAGGCCCCAGGCGCCCGTGGAACCGGCCCGCCTGGAGCGAATCCGGCCGCGCACCCTGATCAGCTTCATCGCCGGTGCGATCGGCGCGTACTACCTGCTGACGCAGCTCACCCACATCGAGTTCGGCACGCTGTTCGCGCAGGCCCAGTGGGGCTGGGTGGCCGCCGCGGTGCTGTTCTCCGCGCTCAGCTACGTCGCCGCCGCGATGGCCCTGCTGGGCTTCGTACCGGAACGGGTGCCGTTCCCGCGGACCGTGGCGGCGCAGGTCGCCGGGTCGTTCGTGAAGATCGTGGCGCCGGCCGCCGTCGGCGGTGTGGCCCTCAACACGCGCTTCCTGCAACGCGCCGGCGTACGCCCGGGCCTCGCGGTGGCGAGCGTCGGCGCCTCGCAGCTGTTCGGGCTCGGCTGCCACATCCTGATGCTGCTGTCCTTCGGCTATCTCACCGGCACCGAGAAGACACCGTCGCTGTCGCCGTCCCGCACGGTCATCGCCGGTCTGCTGACCGTGGCCGTCCTGGTCCTCGTGGTCACCTCGGTGCCGTTCCTGCGGAAGTTCGTCGTCACGCGCGTGAGGTCGCTGTTCGCCGGTGTCGTACCGCGGATGCTCGACGTGCTGCAGCGGCCCCAGAAACTCATCACCGGCATCGGCGGCATGCTGCTGCTGACCGCCTGCTTCGTGATGTGCCTGGACGCCTCCATCCGGGCCTTCGGCGACGGATCGGTGTCGCTGAGCATCGCCAGCGTCGCCGTCGTCTTCCTCGCCGGCAACGCGCTCGGCTCCGCGGCGCCCACCCCCGGCGGCGTGGGCGCGGTCGAGGCGACCCTCACCGTCGGCCTCATCGCCGTAGGCCTGCCCAAGGAGGTCGCCGCGCCGGCCGTCCTGCTGTTCCGGCTGCTGACCCTGTGGCTGCCGGTGCTGCCGGGCTGGCTGGCCTTCAACCACCTCACCCGCAAGGGAGCGCTCTGAGGGAGCCTGACCAGGGGCGGTCCCGGCCCCACAGGTGATGTACCTCGTACGGCCCGCGTCCCGCGCGCCCCGGAGTGCGCGCCCCCACGATGGGAGTATGGCGAACCCGTTCCGGCTGCGCGCCGCCGCGCTGACGACCACCGCTGTGCTGCTCTCCGCTGTGCTGGCCGGATGCGGCGACAGCGGCAAGGACGGGGATCTCACGGCGCAGAAGCTGGACTGGAAGGACTGCCCAGCCCCCTCCGAGGCGGAGGGCGGCGGCAGTCCTCCCTCGCCGCTGCCGAACGGCGGGGAGTGGCAGTGCGCGACCATGAAAGCGCCACTGGACTGGAGCAAGCCGAAGGGCGACACCATCGGCATCGCCCTGATCCGCGCCCAGGCCAGTGGGCCCGCGAGCAGGCGGATCGGCTCGCTCGTGTTCAACTTCGGCGGCCCGGGCGGCAGCGGCGTGACCACGCTGCCCGCGTTCGGCGCGGACTACGCGGACCTGCGCACCCGCTACGACCTGGTCAGCTTCGATCCGCGCGGGGTCGGCCGCAGCGCCCCGGTGGAATGCGAAAGCGACGCCCAGCTGGACGAGTACTTCCAGCAGGACGCGACCCCGGACGACCGCACCGAACAGGTCCAGCTCCTGAAACGCACCAAGCAGTTCAACGCGGCCTGCGAGAAGAACTCCAAGACGATCCTGCCGCATGTGCGCACCACGGACGCGGCCCGCGACATGGACCTGATGCGCCAGGTCCTCGGCGACGGCAAACTGCACTACTTCGGCATCTCCTACGGCACCGAACTCGGCGGTGTCTACGCCCACCTGTTCCCGAAGCGGGTGGGCAGGCTGGTCCTCGACGCGGTCGTCGACCCCACGCAGACCCCGGAGCAGAGCGCGCTCGGACAGGCCAGGGGCTTCCAGCTGGCGCTCGACAACTTCGCGAAGGACTGCACCTCGAAGACCGAGGAGTGCCCGATCGGCAGCACCGAGCAGGAGGTGAAGGACCGCATCGCGAAACTCCTCGCCGACCTGGAGAAGAAGCCGATCCCGGGCATCTTCCCGCGTCAGCTGACGCAGACCGCCGCCACCAACGGCATCGCGCAGTCGCTGTACTCGAAGGACTTCTGGGAGTACCTCACCGAGGGGCTGGAGCAGGCGTACGACGGCGACGGCAAGGTCCTCATGCTGCTCTCCGACTCGATGAACGGCCGCAGCGAGAACGGCGAGTACAGCAACCTCACCGCGGCGAACACCGCCATCAACTGCTCCGACGAGAAGCCCCGTTACACCCCGGACGACGTCCAGCGGAAGCTGCCCGAGTTCCGCGCCGCCTCCCCGCTGTTCGGGGACTACCTGGCCTGGGGCATGGTCAGCTGCACGAACTGGGCGGTGCCGGGCGCCGCCGACCATCCCGACGTCAGCGCACCGGGGGCGGCACCCATCCTGGTCGTCGGCAACACCGGCGACCCGGCCACCCCCTACGAGGGCGCGCGGAAGATGGTGGAAGCGCTCGGCAAGGGCGTCGGCATCGAGCTGACGTACAAGGGCCAGGGGCACGGCGCCTACGACAGCAAGAACAAGTGCGTGCAGAGCGCGGTGAACGGCTACCTGCTGGACGGGAAGACACCGAAGGCCAACACGGTCTGCTCCTGACAGACCCCCGACGACAGCAGACCCTCACAGCAGGCGAAACAGCAGGTCAGAGAGTTATCCACAGGCTCCAGCAGGCCGAGCCCCGGGCGCCTACCATGGCCTGAACGCCCGGCGCGGCACGATGCGGCGGGCCTGTCAGGGGGGTGCGCATGGTGCGATTCCTGCGGTGGACGGCCGCGCTGGCGGCAGGGCTGCTGCTGGCCGGGTGCGGCGGTTCGTCGGGCGGGGGCGGGAACAAGGACGAGGGCAAGGGAGCCGGTTCGGCTCCGCGCTCCACGGCCGCGCCGGCGCCGACCGCCCTTCCGGCTTCCCTCACCTCCCAGCGCCTCGACTGGCGCCGCTGCAAGGCCACCGGGACCTCGTCCGCGCCGAGCGACGCCTGGCGGTGCGCGACGCTCAAGGTGCCGCTGGACTGGACCCGGCCGGACGGCAGGACGATCGGGCTCGCCCTCGTCCGCGCGCGGGCGACCGGCGGTGACCGCATCGGCTCGCTGCTGTTCAACTTCGGCGGCCCGGGCGGCTCGGGCGTGTCGACGATGCCGTACTTCGAGGCCTCCGTCTCCGCCCTCCACGAGCGCTACGACCTGGTCAGCTGGGACCCCCGAGGGGTCGGCGCGAGCGGCGGCGTCCGCTGCCGCGGCGACCGGGAGATCCAGGCCGCCGAGTCCGTGGACGCCACACCGGACACCCCGGCCGAGGAGAAGGCGTACCTCCAGGACGCCACCGACTTCGGCAAAGGCTGCCAGAAGGCCGCCGGCCCGCTGCTGGCGCATGTGTCCACCACCGACACCGCCCGCGACATGGATCTGATGCGCCAGGTCCTCGGCGACGGCAAACTGCACTACTTCGGCATCTCCTACGGCACCGAACTCGGCGGTGTCTACGCCCACCTGTTCCCGAAGCGGGTGGGCAGGCTGGTCCTCGACGCGGTGGTCGACCCGACCGCGGACACGGTGGGCCACGCCGAGAACCAGGCACGCGGCTTCCAGCGGGCCTTGGACGCCTATCTCAAGTCCACCGGCCAGGACCCCGAACAGGGCTCCCGGAGGGTGGCCGGCCTGCTGGCACGGATCGACGCCGAGCCGCTGCCGACGCCGTCCGGCCGGAAGCTCACCCAGACGCTCGCGGTCACCGGGATCGTCCTGCCGCTGTACAGCGAGTCGATGTGGCCGAGGCTGACCGACGCCCTGAAGTCGGCGGAGCGGGGCGACGGTTCGGGGCTTCTGCAGCTCGCCGACGAGTACAACGACCGGGACGCCTCGGGCCGCTACGGCACCACGACCCACTCCCAGCGAGTCATATCGTGCTTGGACGACAAACAGCGGCCCACGCTCGCCGAGACCAAGCGGCGATTGGCGGAGTTCGAGCGGATCTCACCGGTGTTCGGGGACTTCCTGGGCTGGGACACGGCGGGCTGGTGCCACGACTGGCCGGTGCCGGGCCAGTACGACACTCCGGAGGTCAGCGCGCCGGGCGCGGCACCGATCCTGCTGGTCGGCAACACCGGGGACCCGGCCACCCCGTACGAGGGCGCCCGAAGAATGGCCGACGAACTGGGCCGGGGCGTGGGCGTCGAACTCACCTGGAAGGGCGAGGGACATGGGGCGTACGGCAACGGGAGCGACTGCGTCGACTCGACGGTGGACGCCTACCTGCTGAACGGGACGGTGCCGAAGGACGGCAAGGTCTGCTCCTGACGCGGACGGGGGCTCCGGGCGCCGTACGCACCCGAAGCCCCCGCCACGCACACCGGGGAACCGGCTCAGTAGACCGGCTTCTCCGGCTCGATCTGGTTGACCCAGCCGATGACGCCGCCGCCGACGTGGACGGCGTCGGAGAAGCCCGCGGACTTCAGGACCGCGAGGACTTCCGCACTGCGGACACCCGTCTTGCAGTGCAGGACGATCTTCTTGTCCTGCGGGAGGCCTTCCAGGGCGGTGCCCATGAGGAACTCGTTCTTCGGGATCAGCTTGGCGCCCGGGATGGAGACGATCTCGTACTCGTTCGGCTCGCGGACGTCGATGATCTCGATGTTCTCGCCGTCGTCGATCCACTCCTTGAGCTGCTTCGGAGTGATCGTGGAGTCGGCCGCCGCGGCCTGGGCCTCCTCGGAGACGACGCCGCAGAACGCCTCGTAGTCGATGAGCTCGGTGACGGTCGGGTTCTCGCCGCAGACCGCGCAGTTGGGGTCCTTGCGGACCTTGACCTGGCGGTACTGCATCTCCAGGGCGTCGTAGATCATCAGCCGGCCGACCAGCGGCTCACCGGTGCCGGTGAGGACCTTGATCGCCTCGGTGACCTGGATGGAGCCGATGGACGCGCACAGCACGCCCAGGACGCCGCCCTCGGCGCAGGAGGGGACCATGCCGGGGGGCGGAGGCTCCGGGTAGAGGCAGCGGTAGCAGGGGCCGTGCTCGGACCAGAACACCGAGGCCTGGCCGTCGAAGCGGTAGATGGAACCCCACACGTACGGCTTGTTGAGCAGCACGCACGCGTCGTTGACCAGGTAGCGGGTCGCGAAGTTGTCGGTGCCGTCGACGATCAGGTCGTACTGGCTGAAGATGTCCATCACGTTGTCGGCTTCGAGCCGCTCCTCGTGAAGGATCACGTTCACGTACGGGTTGATGCCCTTGACGCTGTCGCGCGCGGACTCGGCCTTGGAACGGCCGATGTCGGACTGGCTGTGAATGATCTGACGCTGCAGGTTCGACTCGTCGACCTCGTCGAACTCCACGATGCCGAGGGTGCCGACGCCCGCGGCGGCCAGGTACATCAGCGCCGGCGAGCCCAGGCCGCCGGCGCCCACACAGAGCACCTTGGCGTTCTTCAGCCGCTTCTGCCCGTCCATGCCCACGTCGGGGATGATCAGGTGGCGGGAGTACCTGCGGACCTCGTCTACGGTGAGCTCAGGAGCTGGCTCGACCAGGGGTGGCAGCGACACGGGGACTCCGTTGGTCGGTCAATCACTACAGTTGTTCTCCTCGTAACACTGCCACGGCCTTCTTCATTCCGAGACACCCGTTCCGACACGCGAGACGATGTCGTCCCAGTAGCCGGGCATGGTCTCCCAGGGGTCCACGCGACCGTCCCTGTCCGTGCGGTCCGTGAAGTAGATCGTGGCCGCCCCCTGCCAGCGGGCTATCCGCAGCGCCTCGTCCAGGTGACCGCGGGGCACACCGTGCACGAAGTGGCAGAAGCGGTCCGCCGGGTAGTCGGCGGTCCACTCGGCCGCCTGCGACCAGCGGTAGTCGGACCAGGGGCCGCAGAAGGTCACCAGCTGGTCGGCGTTCTCGGCGTAGCCGGGGTGCGGGTGGCGGCCGTGGCCGAGCACGATGTGGGCGGTATCACTGATCGCCCGGAGCGTGGTGATCGCGCGACGGACCTCGGGGAGCGCGGTGCGCTCGGTGGGGCAGCGGTCCAGCAGGAAGCCGTCGACGTCGTACCAGTCGAGGTGGCGGTGGGCGTCGGAGAGCAGGTCGCCGAAGGCGCGGGCGCCGTAGGTGACGTCCAGGTGGCCCAGAACTCGGACGCCCGCGGTGCGCAGCCGGCCCACGGCTTCCAGGCAGTGCGGGTCGGGACGGGTGCCGGGGCCGGCGGTGAAGTCGAGGACCACCCAGTCCAGCGGGGTGCCGGGGCGGGCGAGTTCCGCCCACTGGGCCGGGGCGACGAGCGGGTGGGCGAAGCCGGGGATGCCGAGGGTGGTGCGCACGCCGGTGCCGGTGGCGCCCGCTGTGGTGCTCGTCAGATGCGGCATGCCGCCTCCATCCAGATGTCGGCCAGGGATTCTTCGAGGTTGATGCGGGGCCGCCAGCCGAGCCGGTCGCGCGCGGTGCGCACATCGGCCTGCTGCCAGCTGCCGCAGCCGTCCGGGTACGGGTACGCCACCGGGACCGCGTGCTCGGAGTCGGAGCGGGGGTGCCCGATGACACTGCGCAGCGGCCCGGGCGGGGAGTCGAGCTCATGGAGAGCGCCGCCGTATCCGGCCACGCGCGCGAGGACGGCGGCGGCGTCTCTGAGGCGGACGGCGCGGCCGGAGCCGATGTTGATCACGCCCTGCGCGGCGGAGAGCGAGGCGGCGTGCACGGCCCGGGCGACATCGCGGACGTCGACGAAGTCGCGCTGGACGCCGAGGCCGCCGAGCTTGAGTTCGCCGTCGCCGGACTGCATGGCGCGGCGCATGGCTTCCGCGAGCCGGCCCAGCGGGGAGCCGGCCGGGGTGCCGGGGCCGGCCGGTGAGAAGACCCGCAGCACGACGGCGTCCAGTCCGGAGCCGAGGACCAGTTCGGTCGCGGCGAGCTTGCTGACGCCGTACGGGCCGCCGGGGCGCGGTACGGCGTCCTCGGCCGTGGAGGAACCGGGCTGGCTGGGGCCGTACTCGGAACCGCAGCCGATCTGCACCAGGCGGGCACCGCAGCCGCTGCGGCGCAGGGCCTCGCAGACGGTGGCCACGGCGACCGTGTTGTGCCGGGTGAGGTCGCGGGCGCCCCCGCGCGTGGCGCCGGCGCAGTTGATGACGACTCCGGGGTGGACCGCGTCGAGGAAGCGGGTGAGCGCGCCCGGGCTGCCGGTGGCGAGATCGAAGCGGACGTCGGCGTCGTCGCCGCGGCCGAGCGCGGTGAGCTGGACGGCCGGGTCGGCGAGCAGACGGTCGGCGACGAAGCGGCCGATGTATCCGTTGGCTCCGATCAGCAGGACCCTCATCGGACGGCTCCCGGGGTGTGCGCGCCGGTGGTACCGGCCGTCTCGACGGCTCCTTCGGCTGCGCCGGGCGCTCCGGCGGTTCCGGACGCTCCGGGTCGGGAGGTGGTCATCTGGTGTTCTCCTTCAGTGGGGTCGTGCGGTTGCCTCCGGCGGTGCGTCGGGCCGGGGCGGAAGGTTCAGTCGGGTGCTCCCGTCGGCGCGTGGGCCGAGGCCTGGGTGAGGGTGCGGCCGGCGTGCCAGAGCAGGGCCAGGGCCGCGGTGCCGCAGGCGAGGGCCGGTACGACGGCCTCGCCCCAGGCGCCGACGAGGGTCTCGACGGGGGTCGCGAGGAAGGCGCAGCCGGGCAGCCGGCCGGCCAGCGGCAGCGCCAGGGCCGCCGTCTCCGTGGCCACGGCGGCGCCCAGCGCCAGGGCGGCGGCGTGCCGGTGGCGGTGCACGGTGAGCAGGCGGGCGAGCAGGAGCAGGGCGCCCAGGGTGAGCGCCTGCGGGTAGGCCGCGGGCGCGTGCAGGAGGGCGCCGCAGAGCGCGACCAGTGCGGCGAGGGCGCCCAGGAACAGGGCGAGCACGCCGAGCAGCAGGGGTCTCGCGGCTGCCGTGAAGTCCTCCAGGTCCCGGCTGCGGGCGAGCCTGCGGCGGGCGCCGGCGGCGAGGAGGTGGGCGGACCAGGCCGCCGGGGCGCAGGCCAGCAGGAGGGCCAGGACGGGCGCGGTGGCCGTGGGCCAGGGGCCGTCCGGAGCCGCGGTGGGCGGGCCGTCGGGGCCGCCCGTCAGGACGGCGTGGAGGAGGCCGTCGCCGGCGAGGGCGTACCCGAGCAGCCAGAGCGTCCACGCGCGCGTGCCGGCCGTCGTGCCGCCCCCCGCGCGCGTGCCGGGCGGGCCGGCGAGCGGGCCGTGACGCAGTGCCGCGCGCGTGGCGAGGAGGACGGCGAGGAGGCCGCCGAGTGCGACCAGTTGGCGGGGGTGTCCCTGGGCGAGGCGCAGTCCGGTCACCGTGGCCGCGCCGAGCACTCCGGGCAGGAGGCCGAGCAGGACCCAGCCGACGCGGACGCGGGGCACCGACAGGGGCTCGGGCCCCGGGGGTGGCGCGGCGGTGCGCGGTACGCGCGCGTACAGCTCTTCGGCGAGCGAGAAGACGTCACGGTGCCGGAAGCGGGCGGCGGTGCGGTCGGTGACGCCGTGCGCCTCCAGCCCCGCGGCGATCTCCAACGGATCCACGGCCCGCTCGCACAGTTCCCGGTGCCGGTGCAGCAGGGCTTTCACCGGGTCGACGGACCCACGGCGGGGCGCGGGGGCCCGCCGCCGTCGGGCGCTCGCGCCTGCCTTCGCATCCGGTGCGGGGCGGGGGTCCTGCGGCGTGGGGGTGGGATGGGGGGCGTGTGGGGTCAGTACGGGCGGGGTGCTGGCAGTTTGCGCGGGGGACAGTCCCAGGAGGTCGGCCGACGGTCTCGACTCGCGCCCGGACACCTCCCCAGCGGTACCGGCCGACGGGCGGGAGTCGTGCGGGGCGGGCTCTTCACCGGGACCGGTCGCGGAGTTGAGCGCGCGTCGACCCCTCTGGTCAGTCGCGTCGGATGTGTCGTGCGCGGCGGCCGAAGGCACCCCGGCGGCGGCCGTCCCGGCGGCCTGCGTCAAAGGCACCCCGGCAGCGGTCGTCCCGACGTCCTCTGCCAAAGGCACCCCGACAGCGGCCATCCCGGCGACCTCTGCCAAAGGCACCCCGCCTACGACGTCGTCGGGCACGCCCGCCAGCCACTCCCCCGGTCGCGCGCCCCACGGATCGGCTCCGCTCGGCATCCCCGGCCGGTCCGCTTCGGTCGGCTCGCTCCAGCCCAGCGTGTCGCCGCCCCTGACGGAGTCGCCATCACCCGGCTCACCCGCCGGGCCAGTGACCAGCCCATCCGTCGGACGAGCATCCAGCTCGCTCATCGGGCTCCCTTCGTCGCCGGCGGGGTGGCTCGGACCGGGGTGTTCGTGGCCCAGGCGGGGATGCCGCGGGGGAGGAAGCGGGGTGTGGGGCCGGTCCAGTGGCCGGGGACGTGGGACTCGGCGGGGGCGGCGAACGGCAAGGGCTCGCCGGACTCGTCCAGGACCACCCGGCGGACCGGGCAGTGGGAGACGATCTCCAGGTAAATGCCGTGAAATGCCGCGATGTTCTGCTCGACGGTGAACAGTTCGAGCGCCCGGGCGCGCGCGGCGGCACCGAGGCGCTCACGGCGCTCGGGGTCGCGCAGCAGCGCCAGGCACGCCTCGGCGAGCGCCCTGGGGTTGCGCGGGGGCACGACCAGTCCCGTGCCGCCGATGACCTCCACCACCGCGCCCACGTCCGTGGACACGGTGGCCCGGCCGCAGAACATGGCCTCGACGAGGCTGATCGGGAAGCCCTCCACGACGCTGGACAGGACGACGACCGCGCCGGCGGCGTACGCGTCGGGCAGCGTCGGGACGTCAGGGGCGCCGATCTCATCGAAGGAGACGGGGTTGTCGCCGACGGCGTGCGCGCCCTCCGCCTCGTCCGGGAACAGCTGCGCGGCGAGCACCCGGCAGTGGCCCAGGTACGCCTCGCCCTCGGAGCCGGAGGGCGCGCCGACGATGCGCAGACGCGCCCCGGGCTCCTCCTTGCGCACCTGCGTGAAGGCGTGCAGCAGCGACACCAGGTCCTTGGCGGGGTCCACGCGCCCCACCCAGACCAGGGTGTGCGGGTCGGCGCGGTCCGGGGACTCGCCGACCTCCGTGAACCGGTCGGCCGCCATGCCGGGGTACACCGTGCGGATCCGGGCGCGGTCGGCGCCGCACCGTTCCTGCCAGCGGCGGGCGTGGGCGTTGCCCGGGGTGAGGATCTCGGCCCCCCGGTAGACCTCGGCGGCGAGCCGGCCGTGGAAGGCGCCGAGCAGGGCGCGTACGGCGGGTGCTGCGGCCTCGGGGCCGAGGGCCAGGTAGTGCGAGCGGAGCTGCACGCCGTATTCGGTGACCAGCAGCGGTACGCCGGAGAAGTGCCGGGCGAGGAGTCCGCAGAGGGCGGCGGGGCCGCCCGAGGTGGCGTGGCAGACGTCGCCCGCGCCGAGGCCGTCGTCGCCGTACCAGTCGAGGGAGAGGGGGCGCAGGGCGCGTTCGATGTGGGCGGCGACGGTGAGCAGATCGGATACGCGCGCCTCGCGCGCCGTGCGCAGCGCGCGAGGGGCGCGACAGGCGCGTTCCAGCGCGCGCACGGCCGCGTCGGAGCGCAGGGCGCCGACGAGGCCGCCCTCCTCGCGGGCGAGTTCGGCGAGCGCGTACAGGGCACTGCCGAAACGGTCCGCCAGATCGGCGGAGGCGTCCTGCGACCGAGGGTCCGACGCCCGCCCAGATCCGACCCCGGGTCCGATGCTTCCTTGGTCCTCAGCCCCGGCCCCGGCGCCCCCGACGCGCACAACCCCGGCCCCGTCACCCCCTGCGCCCTCGGCCCAGCCCCCGTCGGGCCCGGCGCACACCGCCGCCACCAGCTCGCCGTAGCACTCGGCGAAGCGTCGGCGTGCGCGTCGCCCGTACGCGATCCCGTCGTCCTCGGCCGTCCACAGCGGTGCTGTGCGCACCCGGCTGACCTGCGGTGGGAGCGGGACGCAGCCCTCGGCTTCCTGGTGCCGGCCGCGGCTGAGCGCGTAGACGTCGAACTCGTGCTGGTCGAGTCCGCGCACGAGCCGGTCGCACCAGAGCATGGCGTCACCGCTCACATAGGGGTAGCCACCCTCGGTAAGCAGTCCCACGCGCACGTGTGCACCCCCGATCTCCCGTCTGGGGAGCCGCCGTTGTTCTGGCGGCTCGCAGCGGGACGAACGTAAGGGGACAAGGCGGTGGTGGGGGGGGGGGGGGGGGGGGGGGCCGACAACCAGGGGGGGGGTAGGTGTGTTTTTGGGGGGGGGGGGGGGGGTGGGCGGGGGGGGAGGAGGAGAG
>NZ_JBFATL010000045.1:51852-70574 GCF_040678315.1 Streptomyces sp. NPDC052721
ATTTTTCACCCCTCTCTCCGTTTGTTGTGGTCGCTGTTGTTTTGGGGGGGTGGATTTCGCTGTTCCTCTTGGGGGGGGGGGGGGGGGGGGGGGGGGGGGGGGCCCCCCCCCCCCACCAAAAGGGGTGAACGGTCGTAACTTTCGCGTGCGGGTCGCGTTCCGTCGCGCTAAGGGATCAGACAGTGATCGTGCGAGCGCGAAACGTTACGCCGACCCGGGACGCGGCCCATGCCGACCGCTTCGGCGCGGCGCCGCTACACCGCGGCCGGTTCGCGCCGGGCGGCGCGCCGCCGGGCCGCCAGTTCCGGGTCGAGCGCGGGTACGGCGGCCAGCAGCTGCTTGGTGTACGGCTCGCGCGGGCTGTCGTACACCTCGTCGGCCGGTCCGTACTCGACGAGCCGGCCGCGCCGCATCACCGCGACCCGGTCGCTGACCTGGCGGACGACGGCGAGGTCGTGCGCGATGAAGACCAGGGCGAGGCCGAGTTCCCGCTGGAGTTCGCCGAGCAGGGCGACCACCTGCGCCTGGGTGGTGACGTCGAGCGCGGAGACGGGCTCGTCGCAGACGATGACGCGCGGCTCGGCGGCGAGCGCCCGCGCGATGCCGATCCGCTGGCGCTGTCCGCCGCTGAACTCGTGCGGGTACCGGTCGTAGTGCGCCCCTTCGAGTCCCACGCGCTCCAGCAGTTCCGTCACGCGCCCCCGGATGCGCTCCTCGTCCCTCCCCCACGCTCGGCTTCGCTCGCGCGGCGGGACCCCCATCCCGCGCGCGCGGAGCGGGTCGGCGATGGACTCGCCCACGCTGCGGCGCGGGTTGAGGGAGGAGACGGGGTCCTGGAAGACCATCTGGACGGCCGGGTTCACGCCGGTGTGCGGGAGCCCTTCGTAGCGGATCTCCCCGGCGGTCGGCTCCAGCAGTCCGACGAGCATGCGGCCGAGCGTGGTCTTGCCGCTGCCGCTCTCGCCGACCACGCCGAGGGTCTCCCCGCGCCGGACGGTCACCGAGACGTCGTCCACGGCAGCGAACGCCCGCTTGCCGCGCCCGAACTCGCGTCGCACGCCGGTGGCCTCCAGCACGACCTCGTCGCCGGCCGGGGAGCCGGTGCGGCGGGCGTCCACGCGCGGGACGGCGTCGAGCAGTTCACGGGTGTACGGCTCGGCGGGTGCCGCGAGGATCGCGCCGACCGGGCCGCGCTCGACGGCCCGGCCGTGCCGCATGACGAGGACGTCGTCCACGCTCTCGGCGGCCACACCCACGTCGTGGGTGACGAGCAACAGGCCCATGCCGGTCTCCTGGCGCAGCCGGTGCAGCAGGTCGAGGATCTGCGCCTGGACGGTGACGTCGAGGGCGGTGGTCGGCTCGTCGGCGATCAGCAGGTCCGGCTCGCAGGCGAGGGCCATGGCGATGAGGGCGCGCTGGCGCATGCCGCCGCTGAACTCGTGCGGCCGGGACCGGGACCGCCGTGCCGCGTCCGGGATTCCCACCCTCTCCAGCACCTCGACGGCACGCGCGCGTGCGGCACGACGCGACACGCGCGTGTGGACGCGGTAGACCTCGGCGATCTGGTCGCCGATGGCGTAGTACGGGTCGAGCGAGGACAGCGGGTCCTGGAAGACCATGGCCGCCTTGGCGCCGCGCAGCCGGCGCAGCTCCTCGTCGGAGGCCGCCTGTACGTCGGTGCCGGCCACCCGCACCGAGCCGCCGACCCGGGCTCCGGTGCCCCGGTGCAGGCCCAGCAGGGCGCCCGCGACCGTGGACTTGCCGGAGCCGGACTCGCCGACGAGGGCCAGGGCGGCGCCCTTCGCCAGGCGGAAGGAGAGCCCGTCGACGGCGCGCAGGGCGCCGAACTCGACGGTCAGGTCCGTCACGTCCACCAGGCTGCCGTCCGCCGCTTCCACGCTCGTGTCCGCCGCTTCCACCAGGCTCATGCGAGTACCACCCGTCGGTCGGCCACCGCGTACAGGACGTCCGCGACGGCGTTGGCGAGGACCACGAAGAAGCCGGTCACCAGGACCATGCCGACGACCACCGGCAGGTCGACGACCTTCACCGCGTGCACCAGCTCCTGGCCGATGCCGGGCAGGCCGAAGAGGGTCTCGGTGAGGACGGCGCCGCCGACGGCGGAGCCCACGTTGTTGGCGTTCAGCGCGATCACGGGCGCGAGGGCGCCGCGCAGGGCGTGCCGGCCGACGACGGAGCGCTCCGCGACGCCGTACGCGCGGAAGGTGCGGATGTGGTCCTCGGCGAGGGTCTCCAGCATGGCCGCGCGGGTGAGGCGGGCGAAGGCCGCCGCCTCGATCAGGGCGAGCGAGAGCCAGGGCAGCAGGAGGTTCCATGCCCATTGCTCGGGGTCGTCCGAGAAGTTCACGTACTGCGGGAAGGGCAGCAGGTGCAGTTCGCCGCAGACGACGATCATCAGCACGAGGCCGATGACGAAGACGGGCGTGGCCGTGCCCGCGAGGGTGACGGCGGTCAGCACGCGCTCGGAGACCCGGCCGCGTCGCCAGGCGGACAGCACACCGGTGCCGATGCCGAGGAGGAGCCACAGCACCATGGCGCCGAGGACCAGCGACACACTGACCGGCAGCTTCGTGAGGATGATGTCCAGGACCTGCTGATCGGTCTGGTACGACTGCCCCAGGCAGGGCGCGGCACAGTGCTCGACCGAGGTGCCCGTGGAGAAGTCCTGGCCGGCGAACAGTCCCTGGAGGAAGTGCCAGTAGCGCAGGTAGAGCGGGTCGCCCAGCTTCAGCTGCTCGGCGACCTGGTGCACCTGTTCCGGTGAGCAGCGCGGGCCGCAGGTGATCTGGGCGACGTCGCCGGGGGTGACGTAGAAGACGACGTAGACGATCACCGAGATGGCGAGCAGAGTGACGACCGCGCCGACGGCACGGCGCAGCAGGAATCCACCGAAGCCGCTCATGCGGAGGCCTCCTTCTCGGTCGCGTTCCCGGCCGCCCCACGGGTCGCGCCGTCGGTCGCGTTACCGGGCGCGTTCCCGGTCGCGGTGGAGTCCTTGCGGCCGGTGCCGACGCGCAGGCGGGAGGCGGCGCGCGGGTCGAGGGCGGTGCGCACGCCGTCGCCGAGGACGGTGAGGGCGAGAACGGTGACGAACAGGGCGCCGGCCGGCAGCAGCAGGTACTGGGGCGCGGCCTGGTACCAGACGTCCGCGGCGGTCAGCATCTGGCCCCAGGACGGGGTGGGCGGCTTCACGCCGACGCCGAGGAAGGACAGCGCCGCCTCGACGGAGATGTTCGTGGGCACGAGCAGCGCGGCGTACGTGATGACGGGCGCGGCGAGGCCGGGCAGGAGTTCACGGCGCGCGACCCGCCAGGTGCTCCAGCCGCTCAGCCGGGCGGCGGAGACGTAGTCGAGGCCCTTCAGGGAGAGGGTCTGGGCCCGCACGATCTTCGCGATGCTGCCCCAGGCGATCAGGCCGATGACCAGGGTGACCAGGACCGGCCGGGGGAAGCTGGAGGGCACGATGGCCAGCAGCGCCAACGACATGATCACCAACGGCATCGAGACGATGATGTCCGTGGCCCGGCTCAACAGTTGATCAACCCATCGGTTGCCGAGCGCGGAGGCCACGCCGGCCGCGACCCCGATGGCGACCTGGACCACCGTCGCCGCGAGCGCCACCCCCAGTGACACCCGGGCGCCGTAGACCAGCCGGGCGAACATGTCCCGTCCGGTCTGCGGTTCGACGCCCAGCCAGTGGTCGGCACTGACACCGCCGAAGGAGCCGATGGGCACGCCCCCGCGCGCGGAGTCGATCAGAGTCGGGTGGTAGGTGGTGGGGTCCTGGCCCTCCAGCGCGGTGAGCAGCGGCGCGGCGAGCGCGACCAGGACGAGCAGCGCGACGACGGCAGCGGCGACCAGGGCGGCGCGCTGCGCCCGCAGCCGCCGCCAGAACTGACGTGCCCCCGAGACCGCCGGGACGGAGGTGGCCGTCCCGGCGGTCTCGACGGCGGCAAGTGCCTCGCTCACGGCGCTACTTCACCGCGACCTGGGAGATGTCCAGGACGCCGGTCCAGTCGCTGATGACGATGTTCTTGACGTCCTTGCCGTACAGGCGCTTGTAGACAGGGTGGAACAGCGGCACGACGAGGGCGTCCTCGCCGATCTTCTTGTCCAGTGCGCCCCATCGCTGCGCGGCGGCGTCAAGGTCGGTCAACTTGTTGATCGCGTCAATCTCGTCATTGACCGACTTGTCATTGAGCTGGCCCGTGTTGAAGTTCGCTCCGTCCTTGACGATCTGCCGGCCGTCGAAGATGGGGGCGAGGAAGGGGCCGCCGGAGGGCCAGTCGGCACCCCAGTGGGCGAGGAAGAGACCGGGCTCGGTCTTCACGCTGTGGATCTTGTCCCGGTAGTCGTTCTCCTCCAGGCCCTGCAGCTTGACGGTGATGCCGGCCTTCTTGAGCGCGTCCTGGACGGCGGTGGCGATCTCCGGGCTGGTCTCGAAGTCCTTGCTGTTGGAGTGGGTCAGCGTGAGGGTGAGGCCGTTTGCGTAACCGGCCTGCTTCAGCAGTTCCCTGGCCTTCGCCGGGTTGCCGGACCTGCCCGCCGGGAACGGGTCGTACGGCGTGTAGCCGAAGGACTTCTGGTCCGGCAGGAAGGTGGTGGCGGGCTCGGCGAGGGCGCTGCCGCCGGCCGCGTTGACCACGGAGGACCGGTCGATGGCGTAGGCGACCGCCTGGCGCACCTTGGGGTTGTCGAACGGCTTCACCTTCGGGTTGAAGGCGAGGTAGTTCGTGTATCCGAAGCGGCCGGTGCCCACGCGCGCGGCCAGCTCCTTGTCGCCGGTCACCTTGGCCAGTTCGGCCGGGCCGAGGTTGGTGTCCGTGGTGACGGCGGCGGCGTCCGCGCCCTGGGACGCGGACAGCCGCTGGTTGATCACCGAGGAGTCCAGGCCGGAACGCACGTCGATCCGGTCGGGGTACGCCTTGCGCTCCTCGTCGGTCGCCGCCGACCAGTGCGTGTTGCGCTCCAGGACGAGGTGCTCGCCGTCGTTCTCGTTCTTGACGACCTTGTACGGGCCGGACGAGACCGGGTGCGACTCGTACGTGGTACCCGTGTCCTTGCTCTTGGGCACCGGGGTGAACTGCGTCTGCGTGGCGAGGTACGGGAACTCGCCCTCGGGCTTGTTCAGGTGGAAGACGATGGTCCGGGCGTCCGGCGTCTCGATCGCGGACAGGCCCTTCTTGTCCTTGTACGGCCCCTGGTAGTCGGCGGCGCCGACCAGCCAGTCCCGCAAGTAGGGAGCGCCGCCGGAGAGTTCGGGGGCGAAGGAGCGCTCGATGCCGTACTTGATGTCGGCCGAGGTGATCGGCGTGCCGTCCTCGTACTTCAGGCCCTTCTTCAGGGTGTACGTCCACACGGTCGCGTCCTTGTTGGGGCGCCCGGTGTCGGTGGCGAGGTCAGGGACGACCTTGGCGCCGGCCGCGCCGTTCTCGCGGTTGCGCGTGGTGAGGGTGCGGAAGACCAGCGAGGGGACGTTTCCGCCGCCGGAGGTGTACAGGCGCGCGGGGTCGAAGTCGGACTGCGGCTGTGCGTTCAGGACCGTGAGCGTGCCGCCCTTGTGGGGCGTGGAGTCGCCACCGGAGCCCTTGGCATCGCTGTCCTCCGGGCCGCAGGCGGCGGCGCCCGCTGCCACGACCAGGCTGACGGATGCCGCTGCCACGCGGCGCGCTATGACGGACGGTTGACGCATCGGAATGACGACCTCTCGGGGTGACGTGGCGGGGCTGGTCGAGGGTTTCTCGACTGATGAGACATGTGGACGAGGAATGAGACGCCTGCGGACAGACGTCGGCCCCGGCGCCGGGTCGTCGAAAAATCCGTGACGCGGTCACGGACGGAAGGAGGAAAAGGGTCGCGACGCGGACGCCGAGGGGCGGCGTCAGCGACAGTGGATGTCGGCCACGCAGAGTGCGGTCACACCGATGAGCGCCAGCTCGATGGCGGCGCTGCTGCAGACGGCATGACTAGACCACATGGGCAGAAATATGAACGACCATGCGGCTCATGTCAATGTGACATAAGCGAGCCCTGTCAACTACCGGGGTAGGGCCAGGGGTTGGGCCGGCAGTGGATTCCGTCGTGGTCCAGGAACTTGGTCTGCTGCTGCATGACGGGTGCCAGCTCGCCGTCCTTCTGGCAGCTGACGTGTCCGTGGCCGAGCCGGTGGCCGACTTCATGGTTGATCAACATTTGCCGGTACGCATGGATCCGGTCACCGTATGTCTTGCTTCCTTGAGCCCACCTGTACGCATTGATCATGACGCGTTCGGTCGCGGCGGAGTCGCAGGAAACGTTGTCCTCCGTGGTGTCCAGGCCCGACTTGGCGCACCACTTCGCGGTGGTGCCGGGGCTGGCCAGCGTGATCACGAAGTCCGGCTTGCCGGAGGAAACGCGCTCGAAGGTACGGGCTCCGCCGTGGGCCCAGCTGCGCCTGTCGTTCAGGGTCTGCTGCACGGCCTCGGCGAACAGCGCGGCGTCCAGTCCGAGGCCCTGTTCGACGTCGACGCGGTACCGGTACTTCTGCCCGGTGCCGGGTGCCTTGTCGAACCCGGGCACGGCGTCGAACGTCCCCGAGCCCTTCGACGTGGCGCTGAGCGGGTACTTCCGGCCCATCTTCTGGTCGTACGTCAGCGTCACCGCGCTCGGTGCGGCGGAGGGCGTCGACGCGCCCGCGGCGTCACCCGGGAGACGCGCCTCACCGGCCTGGCCGGCGGCCGACCGCGACCCCGTGTCGGTGTCGTCCCGCCCCTTGGTCACCTGTCCGGCCACGACCACCGCGAGCACGGTGGTGACGGCGGCCGCCGCGATGCCGGTGAAGGCCCACCCCTTGTTCCCGCCGCGCTGCGCGGGCACACCGGCGCCGGACGCGGAGGCCTCGGCGTTCTCGGTGTCCCGTGGGCCGCCTCCGGAGCCGTCGAAGGCTTCCAGGTACTCCTGCCGGGGCCCGGGGCGGCGCCGCGCCCCACCCGGACCCGGGGCACCCGGCTCGGCCTGTCGCTGCCGGGGCAACACGACGCCGGGCCCGCCGGTGCCGGCCGGCCGCCCGCCGAACTCCCCCCAGCCCCCGCCGGCTTCCCGCTGCTCGGGATGCCCGCCCCGCGCCCCCTGCGCCGACGCGCCACCGGGAAACCTCGGCACTCCGTGGGCCGGAGTTCCCTCGGCAAACCTCGGCACACCCTGCGCCGGAGTGCCGTCAGACGGACGAGGCGCATCCGCGGGGACGCCTCCCGGCAGCAGGCCGGCGCCGTCCCTCCCGGCTCTGTCGCCCCTGTCACCCTCGGAGCGCGCACCGCGCCCGTCCTCGGAGCGCGCACCGCGCCGCTCCCCCCGCCGTGCGGCTATGTCCGCGGAATCGCTCTTCGGGGCCGGTCCGCGGCGGCTGTGGCGTCCCACCCTGGACCTCAGCTCCTTTGGCCCGTGACGGCCGCGCGGGCGCCCTCGCCGGAGCCGGCCGTCTGCGCCAGCAGTTCCCGGAACGCGCCCGCCACCACGTCGGGGTACTCCATCATCGCCACATGCCCGGCGTCCGGCAGGGACAGCAGCCGGGAGTCACGGAAGGCGCGGGCGGCCTTGCGGGCCATGCGGAAGCCGACGAGCTGGTCCCGGCCGCCGTAGATCAGCAGCGTGGGGGCCAGCACCCGTTCGGCCTGGCGCCACAGCCCGTGCTGCCCGCCGAGCGTGTAGGCGTTGACGATCCCGCGCGCGGAGCGGGTCATCGCGTCCCAGAAGTACGGCAGTCGGAGCCGCCGCTCCAGTTCCTCCACGGCGTACTGGAACGCCTCCGGCGAGACCCGCCCCGGGTCGCCGTAGCAGAGCGCCATGACGCCGCGTACACGCTGCTCGGCCGTCCACTCCTTGGTCAGCCGGGTGAAGAGCGCGGCGATGCCCGGTACGCCGAGGAGGGCGGTCGGCACCGCGCTGCGCTGCACCCGCAGCTCGGGCAGGGCGGGCGAGACGAGTGTGAGCGTGCGGACCAGATCGGGGCGTACGGCGGCCACGCGCGTGGCGACCGCGCCGCCGAGCGAGTTGCCGAAGAGGTGGACCGGGCCGCGGCCGGTCGCGTCGAGACAGCGGATCACCGCGCGCGCGTGCCCGGTGACGGAGTAGTCGCCGTCGTCCGGAGGCGGGGAGTCACCGAAGCCCGGGAGGTCGACCGCCTCGCTGTCGACGACGCCGTCCAGCTCGGCCATGAGTGACGACCAGTTCTGCGAGGAGCCGCCGAGCCCGTGGACGTACAGCGCGGGCGGCAGGCCCTCGCGCGCGGGGGGCCGGGAACGGACCGTCAGGGTGACGCCGGGCAGGCCCACGGACCGCAGCCGCTCGCCCTCGCCGACCCGGACGGGCGCCACCCTGGGGAGCACACTGGCGGCCGGCACGGAGGGCGACTCGGTCGAAGACATGCGGCAATGTTACGAGGTGATCACGTCAAGGTCGGTGTGTTCGCCGTCACAGACTGAACCGCCCGGATGCGGAGAACCGGGCACCGAACGGGCCTGACGGCATGGCGTCCGGATCAGCCGTCTCCTAGGCTCGTACAGAGGGCACCCGCGTGTGGCCCCTGCCGCTTACAGGGACGTTCGTAGGAAGGGAGCCCACCATGGCCTATGACCCCACCGAGCCCGACGCGATCGAGGACATCGAGGACCTGGAGGCCGACGCGGCAGTGGAGAGGGACGTCGAGGCGCCCGAGGTGGACGCAGCCGAGCAGCAGGCGGACATCGCGCCGGACCGTGACGACCCCCTGACGGGCGTGGACCCCTCCCGTGGGAACGAGGCCGATCTCGTCGAACAGGCGCGCGTGGTCTCGCTCGACGAGGACGACTACCGCTAGCCGAGCCGGGGGACGGCCACCACCGCGCTGACGAGGGGCGGCCACCTGTGCCGACGAGGGCCGGTCACCGCTGACCTCGCAGGACCGCATGAACCCCGCACGGCCCCGGCCGGCGGGCCGTACGGCTTTCGCCACCCGTCCGGTACGTGAAATTCTGCGCTCGCACCGCGCACACCACGGTTACCGAAAAGTACGATGGCCGCGCGGCCGACACCGCATGTGGACGACTTTGGGAGGCGGCGTGACAGCCATCGAGCAAACTGAGGCGGCACGCCCACGGGGCACCCGTCTGCCGCGCCGAGCCCGGCGGAACCAGTTGCTGGGGGCCGCTCAGGAGGTTTTCGTCGCGCAGGGCTACCACGCGGCGGCGATGGACGACATCGCCGAGCGGGCAGGCGTGAGCAAGCCGGTGCTCTACCAGCACTTCCCCGGCAAGCTCGACCTCTACCTCGCCCTGCTGGACCAGCACTGCGAGTCGCTGATCCAGGCGGTGCGCGGCGCGCTGGCGTCGACGACCGACAACAAGCAGCGCGTCCGGGCGACGATGGACGCCTACTTCGCCTACGTGGAGGACGACGGCGGTGCCTTCCGCCTGGTCTTCGAGTCGGACTTGACGAACGAGCCCGCGGTCCGCGAGCGCGTGGACAAGGTCACCAACGAGTGCGCCGAGGCGATCTGCGACGTCATCGCGGAGGACACCGGTCTCTCGCGCGCGGAGTCGATGCTGCTCGCCTCCGGTCTCGGCGGACTCGCCCAGGTGGTCGCCCGCTCCTGGCTGCACAGCGACCGCAGCGTGCCGCGCGACCAGGCGGTGCAGCTGCTGACCTCGCTGGCCTGGCGCGGCATCGCCGGTTTCCCGCTGCACGGCAGCGAACACCACTGACGGCCGTTTGTTCCCGTGCGGTGTTCGCTCCTGGCGTTCCGGCCCGCAGCGTGTACACCCCCTCACCGGGCTAATGTGTGCAGCGTAGGGCGCGGAAGATCGCGCACATCACTGACCGTCGGAGGGACATAGCCGTGGAGGTCAAGATCGGCGTGCAGCACGCGCCCCGCGAGATCGTTCTGGAGAGCGGTCAGAGCGTCGAGGAGGTCGAGCGCGTGGTGGCCGAGGCGCTGGCCGGCAAGACGGGGCTGCTCAGCCTCCAGGACGAGAAGGGCCGCAAGGTCCTCGTGCCGACGGACCGTCTGGCGTACGTGGACATCGGCGAGCCGACCGTCCGCAAGGTCGGTTTCGGCGCGCTCTGAGGCCGCCGTCGTGAGAAGGGCCCGGCGGTCGTGAGCCGCCGGGCCCTTCCGCGTGACATGCGCACGAACGGAGCACAGGTCCTTCACAGCGCAGGATTGCAATCCGCAGGTCACGGGTATGACGGGCTACGACCGTCGAGCCAGACCGGCCGTGGGAGGGACCCCCGACATGATCCTCGAAGCACTCGGCTCCGCCGTGCTCGGTCTGATCCTCGCGTGGGCGGCGACCCAGCGCCTCGCCCACCGGCTGCCGGCCCGCCCGCTGGTGTTCTGCACGGGCATCGCCGGAGCCCTCTTCGGCGACTTCGTCACCCACACCGCCCTGGGCCCCGGCACGGCTCTGCTCAGCCTCCTGGGTGCCGCGGTCATCTCGGTCGCGTCCCTGTCCCTGCTCCTGCGCCCCGCGGGCCGCCTCCGCCGCCGATCAGCGACGGCGTGAGGGCTGCGCCCCGAAGGGGCGCGGGGAACCGCGCGAGCGGCGACAACGCGCCCGCAGCCGCGAGACGACAGGTCCCACCCCCGCGCAGCGCTACGCCGCCAAGCCCAGCGCAGCCATCCGCTTGGTGTGAGCCTCGGTGATCCGCGAGAACATCCTGCCGACCTCGGCGAGATCGAACCCGTCGGCCACCCCGCCCACGAGCATCGTGGACAGCGCGTCCCGGTCGGCGACCACCCGCTGGGACTGCGACAGCGCCTCCCCCATCAGCCGCCGCGCCCACAGCGCCAGCCGGCCGCCCACGCGCGGGTCGGCGTCGATGGCGGCCCGCACCTTCTCCACCGCGAACCCGGCGTGCCCGGTGTCGTCGAGGACGGCGAGCACCAGCTCGCGCGTGTCGGAGTCGAGCCGGGCCGCGACCTCCCGGTAGAAGTCGCTCGCGATCGAGTCACCGACGTACGCCTTGACCAGGCCCTCCAACCAGTCCGAGGGCGCGGTCTGCTTGTGGAACCCGTCGAGCGCGGCGACGAACGGGTCCATCGCGGCCGTAGGCTCCTCGCCGATCTCCGTCAGCCGGTCCCGCAGCCGTTCGAAGTGGTGGAACTCGGCCGAGGCCATCTTCGCCAGCTCCGCCTTGTCCGCGAGGGTCGGCGCCAGCTTGGCGTCCTCCGCGAGCCGCTCGAACGCCGCCAGCTCCCCGTACGCGAGCGCGCCGAGCAGATCCACGACCGCGGCGCGGTACTGAGGGTCGGCAGACGCCTGCGCCCAGTCCTGGGCGGCGACACCGGTGGGTTCGGCGGGTTCGGCGGACGCGTTCTCAGGCTTGTCAGAGCTAGTCATGAGGCGCACAATAGCCCGCTCGGCGCTCCGCTCAAGCCCTGGTCAACGAGTGTGACCACGACTACGTGACCAAATCGGCCATCGCATGTGCGCGATTCCGGGGTATGGTGGTAATGCGCCTGCCAGAGTGCGTCGACGATGCTCGACGTTCCCGACAGGCCGCACGCATGAGGATGCCCGGTCGGTGGCCCGATCGGCTCCGACCCGACAGCCCTCCAAGGCCGTACGGCATTGATCGTACGACGACAGGAGGGAACCCTCAGCGGTACGAGCGCTAGAGCGTCGGCAGAGGTCCCGTGTCATACGGCTTGCCCGAGTGGTTCGTCCGTACGGCAGCCGACGTCCCCGGCACGGTCAGACATGACCCCCGCTCGCTCGCCTCGCACCGCGCACACAGAAGAGGCAGCACCCTGACTACGACGTTTCGAGAACTCGGAATCCTCCCCGAGACCGCCGAGGCCCTGGAGGCCGTCGGCATCATCACCCCCTTCCCCATCCAGGAGATGACACTCCCCGTCGCCCTCTCCGGCACGGATGTCATCGGCCAGGCCAAGACCGGCACCGGCAAGACGCTGGGCTTCGGTCTTCCGCTCCTCGAGCGCGTCACCGTCCCCGCCGACGTCGAGGCCGGACGCGCGGCCCCCGAGGCCCTCACCGACGCCCCGCAGGCGCTCGTCGTCGTCCCCACGCGCGAGCTGTGCACCCAGGTCACCAACGACCTGCTGACGGCCGGCAAGGTCCGTAACGTGCGCGTGGTCGCGATCTACGGCGGCCGGGCCTACGAGCCCCAGGTGGAAGCCCTGAAGAAGGGCGTCGACGTGGTCGTCGGCACCCCGGGCCGGCTGCTCGACCTCGCGGGCCAGAAGAAGCTCGACCTGAAGCACGTCAAGTGCCTGGTCCTCGACGAGGCCGACGAGATGCTCGACCTGGGCTTCCTGCCCGACGTCGAGAAGATCATCAACATGCTGCCGGCCAAGCGCCAGACGATGCTGTTCTCGGCCACGATGCCGGGCGCGGTCATCGGCCTCGCCCGCCGCTACATGTCCCGGCCCACGCACATCCGCGCCACCGCGCCGGACGACGAGGGCGCCACGGTCGCGAACATCAAGCAGTTCGTCTACCGCGCGCACAACATGGACAAGCCGGAGATGGTCGCCCGCATCCTGCAGGCCGAGGGCCGCGGGCTGGCGATGATCTTCTGCCGCACCAAGCGCACGGCCGCCGACATCGCCGAGCAGCTCCAGCACCGCGGGTTCGCCTCCGGCGCGGTCCACGGCGACCTCGGCCAGGGAGCCCGCGAGCAGGCCCTGCGGGCCTTCCGCAACGGCAAGGTCGACGTGCTCGTCTGCACCGACGTCGCCGCGCGCGGCATCGACGTCGAAGGCGTGACCCACGTCATCAACTACCAGTCCCCGGAGGACGAGAAGACGTACCTGCACCGGGTCGGCCGCACCGGCCGCGCGGGCGCCAAGGGTACGGCGATCACGTTCGTCGACTGGGACGACATCCCGCGCTGGCAGCTGATCAACAAGGCGCTGGAGCTGGACTTCAACGACCCGGTGGAGACGTATTCGAGCTCCCCGCACCTGTTCTCCGACCTCGGCATCCCCGAAGGCACCAAGGGCACCCTGCCGCGCTCGCAGCGGACCCGTGCCGGGCTGGACGCGGAGGAGCTGGAGGACCTGGGCGAGACCGGCGGGCGGGGCGCCCGTGGCCGCGGTGGCCGCGCCGAGTCGGCCCCGGCCGAGCGTGAAGGTCCGGCTCGTACGCCGCGCCGCCGTCGCCGCACGCGCGGTGGCGCCCCGCTGGACGCCTCCCCGGCCGCGCCGGCCACGGAGACCTCCGGTACGGAGGAGGCCGCGACCCGCACCCCGCGCCGCCGTCGCCGTACGCGCGGCGGAGCGTCGACGGACCCGGTGACGGCCGGCGCCACGCCGACGACGCCGCCCGAGGCCGCTGTCGAGACGGTGACCACGGCCGAGGGCCCCGCTGCTCTCGACACTCCGGAGAAGCCGCGCCGCCGCCGCACCCGGAGGTCGGCCGGGACCGAGTCCCCGGTGACCGAGTCCGCCGAGGCCCCGGCTCACGCCGAGCCCGCGGCGACCGAGCAGACCGTCGACAAGGCCCCGCCGGCCGAGCCCGTGACCGCGGACAGCCCGGTGGCCGAGGCCGCCCCGGCCGCGGAGACCAAGCCGCGCCGCCGCACCCGCAAGACGGCCGAGCCCGCCACCCCGGCGGAGTCGGCGCTGGACACGGCCGAGGCCACCGAGGCGAAGCCCCGCCGCACCCGCAAGACCGCGGCTGCCGAGCCGGAGACCGCCGAGGCCGAGGCCAAGCCGCGCCGCACGCGCAAGACCGCGGCTGCCGCCGAGGCCGCCGTGGACACCGCCGAGGCCACCGAGGCCAAGCCCCGCCGCACCCGCAAGGCCACGGCTGCCGAGCCGGAGACCGCCGAGGCCGAGGCCAAGCCGCGCCGCACCCGCAAGACCACCGCAGCCGCCGAGGCCGCCGTGGACACCGCCGAAGGCACGGAAGCCAAGCCGCGCCGGACCCGTAAGACGGCCGCCACGGCACCCGAGGCCGCCGAAACGGAGGCCGAGGCCAAGCCGCGCCGCACGCGGAAGACGGCCACCGCCGCCGTGGACTCCGCTGAGGCCACCGAGGCCAAGCCGCGTCGGACCCGTAAGACCGCCGCAGCCGAGCCGGAGACGGCCGAGGGCGAGGCCAAGCCGCGCCGCGCCCGGAAGACGGCTACCGCCGCGGTGGACGCGGTCGACGGGGAGGCGGTCACCGCTGCGAAGGCGCGACGGACCCGTAAGGCCGTTGCCGAGGCGGCTGCTCCGGAGATTCCGGCGCAGGCCACCGAGGAGCCGGAGGTCAAGCCGCGGCGCCGGACCCGCAAGACCGCGGCGGCCGCTGCCGAGGCGGTCGGTGAGAGCGTCGAGACGACGCCCAAGCCGCGCCGGACCCGTAAGACCGCGGCGGCCGTGGAGGCTCCCGAGGCCTGACCGTGCGCCGCGTGTGCGGCAGCGTAAGTGCCGGTCCGATGGCCGGGTTCACGACAGTGGACCCGGCCATCGGCGTTCCCGGAGGCACTTAGTGCCCGCCCCCGCGCACCACCTCGACCCCATGCCGCCACCCACCCCGTCACCCGCCCCTCCCGATCAGCCGACCCCGCCCCCTGCCGATAACCTCTCCCCATGAGCAGGCCCCCCACCTTCGTCCCGCCCCCCGGCGCCCGCGCGTACCCCCTTCGGACGGCGCGCGGTGCGTTCGCCGTGGTGGACGCGCCCGTGGCCGTCGGGGTCGAGCCGAAGGGCGTGGCGCTGCTGCTGCCGGGGTTCACCGGCAGCAAGGAGGACTTCAATCCGCTGCACGTGCCGCTCGCCGAGCGCGGGTACCGGACCGTCGCCGTGGACGGGCGGGGCCAGTTCGAGTCGGACGGACCGGCGACGGACGAGTCCGCCTACGCGCAGGAGGAGTTGGCGCGGGACGTGCTCGCGCAGGCGGAGGCGATCGGTGGCCCGGTGCATCTGCTGGGGCACTCCCTCGGCGGCCAGATCGCGCGCGCGGCCGTACTCCTCGACCACACCCCCTTCCTGTCGTTCACTCTGATGGCCTCGGGCCCGGCGCAGATCTCGGCGCCCCAGCAGGAGCGCGTGAAGCTGCTCCGGGACGCGCTCGCGGTGCTGACCATGGCGGAGGTGTGGGAGACGATCCAGGCGATGGAGCCGCCGGAGGAGACGGAGACGCCGGCGCTCGACGCGGGCCTGGACGACCGGGACGACCTGCGGCGCCGCTGGCTGGGCACCAAGCCCGCCCAACTCCTCGCCACCGGCCGTCAGTTGTGCACGGAACCGGACCGTGTCGCCGAACTGGCGGCCGTACCGCTGCCGTTCCACGTGCTGTCGGGTGCACGGGACGACACCTGGCCGCTGCCCCTGCTCGACGACATGGCGGTACGGCTGAAGGCGCGCCGGACGGTCATCGAGGGTGCCGAGCACTCCCCCAACACCGACCGCCCGCTGGAGACGGCCCGCGCGCTCGCCGACTTCTGGGACGCCGCCCCGGGCACCCCGCGGTAGGACGAACGCCTAGGCCCTGTCGTCAAACTCCCGTCTGCCGCCCTCCGGGCGGACGACGGGAGTTTGACAACAGGACCTAGTACTGCGACTGCAGATGCTCCCAGAACCCGTCCCTGAGCGCCCGCCGCAGGTCCGCCTGACCGCGCAGGGAGTACTGGAGCAGCTCCTCGGCCTCGACCAGCAGGTCCTGGTCGACGGAGCCGGGCAGATACGGGTGACCGGGGAACAGTTCGACCAGCGCGTCGCGGCCCCGGGAGGCGAGCCATCTCGCGGCGATCTGGGCACCGACGAAGCGCACGTCCTCGCGGCTGGGGCGGGCGCCACCGGCGGCCTCGAACACGGCGGCCGTGCGCCGGGAGACGTACGGCTTGAAGAACTCCAGGTCGAAGGTGCGCTGGCTGTCGACCTCCCAGAGCAACGGCTCGGCCTGGTTGCGGCCTTCGGGCGCCTCGATGCCCCAGAGGTGGACGCGGGCGCCGTAGCCCTGGGCCGCCTCGACGGCCGAGACCAGGTCCTCGTCGCCGCCGAGGAGGGCCGCGTCGCTGATCGCGCGGTGCCGCGCGAGTGACTCCAGGTCGGTCCGGATCAGCGAGTCGACGCCCTTCTGCTGGTTGTTGGCGTTGAGGTTGCCGAGGCGCACCTTGACGTCGGGCAGTTCGGCGATGACCTGCTGCTCGGCGGTGTGGATGCGGCGCCGGGCGCCGTCGTACCAGTAGACGCGCAGCAGCCTGCTGTCCGCGAAGATCGTGCGGGCCTTGTCGATGAGGGCGTCGATCAGGCCCTCGGCGTCCAGGTCGAAGGCGCGGCGGTCCTCGGTCCCGGCGACCAGCCGTCCGGCAGCCGCGTACAGGTAGCCCGCGTCGACGAAGATCGCATGGGTCGAGGGCGTCTTGGCCACCTCGGCGAGCATGCGTTCCAGCAGCTCGTTCGTGCGGTCGATACGGGCGCCGAGGGCGGCCAGGTCGTCGTTCATCACCTCCATTGTCCCGGTGGTCACAGTGCGAACACAACCGGTCCCGGTGGGTCCCTCGCCTGCTCCGGGCATGTCGCTTACCGGTCGGTAATTAGCTGTTCGAAAAATTTCTTTAGCGTAGGGAATGTTTGTAACAAGCGACGCGTTGACTACGTACGACGCTGGATACACCAGAGGTCACACCAAGTAGTTCTCCGCAGGAGGATGACCAGACGAAGGGAGAAGCCATGCGCTTCGAGATCATGCGACTCGACGAGGTCGACGGCACCGCCGTGGACAGCACCGTCGTGGACGCCGCCTCCGTCAACCGGATCGTTCAGCAGGCCGCCGCCATCGGACAGCGCCTGTGGATCCGCCCGGCCGAGACCCCGGCCTCGTAGCCCGCACGCGGGCATTCGCCACTCAAGCTTTCCGGGGGAGCCGAGCCGCCGACGGCTCAGCTCCCCCGGATCACCTGAGTGACCCCGTTGATGATCTGCTGGACGGCGATCGCGGAGAGCATCATGCCCGCGAGCCGCGTCACCAGGACGACACCGCCGTCCTTGATGACCCGGATGATCAGCAGCGAGTAACGCATCACCAGCCACAGCACCACGTGGATCGCGAGGATCGCGGACCACACCGAGAGCTGTGTGGACACGCTGTCGGCCTTCTGCACGGCCAGGATCACGGACACGATCGCACCGGGACCCGCCAGCAGCGGCATGCCCAGGGGTACGAGCGCCACGTTGACGTCCTTGGTCTGCTTCGGCTCGTCGGTCTTGCCCGTCAGCAGATCGAGCGCGATCAGCAGGAGCAGCAGCCCGCCCGCGATCATCAGGGCGGGCACGGACACGTGCAGGTAGTTCAGGATCTGGTGGCCCAGGACGCCGAAGACGGCGATGACCCCGCCCGCCACGCAGACGGCCTGGGAGGCCATCCGCCGCTGCACCTTGCCCGGCCGGCCCGCGGTCAGGGCGAGGAAGATCGGGGTGATCCCAGGGGGATCCATGATGACGAAAAGGGTCAGGAACAGAGAGCCGAAGACGGCGATGTCGAACATGGGGAAGTACAGGCCTTGCGGGAAGAGGAACTACGGGCGTGAGGCGGTACGGACCGCGGGCATGAGGCAGTACGAACCGCAGGTGTGAAGCGGTACGGCGGGTCGGCCCCTCGGGGCCTCAGGCTCCGCCGGTCCCCGGCACCGGGAACGCACCCGTCGCCCGCCGGGTGATCTCCCCGTACACCTCGGGGTCGGTCGTGTAGGCGCCGAGCGCCACGGTCTTGCGGCTGCCGTGGTAGTCCGAGGAGCCCGTGACCAGCAGCCCCAGCTCCTTCGCCAGGCCGCGCAGGCGGTCCCGGGCGTCGGCGTCGTGGTCCATGTGATCGACCTCGATGCCGTCCAGACCGGCCTCGGCCATCTCCGCGATCCGGAACTCCGGCACGGTGCGACCGCGCTTGGCGGCGGCCGGGTGCGCGAACACGCAGACCCCGCCCGCGGCCTTGACCAGGCGGATCGCCTCGAAGGGGTCGGTCTCGTGCTTCTCCACGAAGGCCCGCCCGCCGTCGGCCAGCCACTCCTCGGTGAACGCGTCGCTCACCGTCGGTACGACGCCCAGCTCGACCAGCGCCGAGGCGACATGCGGGCGTCCCACCGAGCCACCGGCGGCGATCCGCTCGACCTGCTCCCAGGTGACCGGCACGCCCAGCGCGTTCAGCTTGGCGATCATCCCTTTGGCCCGCGGCACCCGGTCGTCCCGGACCAGCTCGCGCTCGGCGAGCAGCGCGGGCTCCTCGGGGTCGAACAGGTAGGCCAGCAGGTGCATGGAGACGCCGTCGACCCGGCAGGACAGTTCGGCCCCGGTGACCAGCGTCAGCCCCTCGGGCAACGCGGCGATCGCCTCGCCGTACCCCCGGGTGGTGTCGTGATCGGTCAGCGCGACGACGTCCAGGCCGGCGGCGGCAGCGTTGCGCACCAGCTCAGCGGGCGTGTCCGTACCGTCGGAAGCGGTGGAGTGACAGTGCAGATCAATGCGCACGACGACTCCAGAGCACCGACGGAAGCAGGGGGACACCTAAGGATAACGGTGTTTTCGCCCCTGCCTGTCACACCCGAACCCACTCAGCACCCCCTACTGCAACCCCCCAGGGGCGCGGGGAACGGCGCGAGCAACCACCACTCACCCGCAGCCGCCCACACGGAGAACCCGGCACCCCCCTAGGCCCTGTCGTCAAACTCCCGTCTGCCGCGCGACGCCATGCACGCACTCTCGCCGCACCGGGCCCCGACCCAAGTACATCCAGTACGAG
>NZ_JBFATL010000046.1:0-53166 GCF_040678315.1 Streptomyces sp. NPDC052721
CGAGGGCCGGGGCCCGGCACGCCGAGAGCACGCACCTGACGCCGCGCGGCCCGCCCTCCGGGCGGACGACGGGAGTTTGACGACAGGACCTAGGTCCCCGCCCTCCCCGCCCCGGCATCCAGGTGCGCGGCTCCCGGCCGGCCGTACCCCACCCCAGGAACAGAGAGCGACCATGAAGATCACACATGTCGAGGTCCACCGGATCGACGTCCCCGCCGCCGACCCGCCCTTCTCCTGGCGGCACGGGCTCAGCGGCAGCGCACCGGTGGGCGACGGCGCGGTCCTGCACATCGGCACCGACGAGGGCGCCGAAGGGGTGGCGGTGTTCGCGCGGCCGGGAGCGGCCGTCACCCTGCGGGAGCTGGTCGACCGGGTCTTCCGGGACGAACTGCTGGGAGCGGACCCCTTCCGGCGCGAATGGCTCTGGCACCGGGTCTGGGAACTCGACCGCATCCACGAGCTGCCCCTGCCCGTGCTCGGTCTGATCGACGTGGCGCTGTGGGACCTGGCGGGGCGGGTGCACGACCGGCCGGTGTGGCAGCTGCTCGGCGGCTTCCGCGAGGCCATCCCCGCCTACGCCTCCACCTCCACCTTCGCCACCACCGAGGAGTTCCTCTCGGTGGCCGACCAGTGCCTGGCGCTCGGCTACCACGGCATCAAGCTGCACGCCTGGGGCGACGCCCGCCGCGACGCCGCCCTGTGCCAGGCGCTGCGCGACCACGTCGGTGCGGACGTGCCGCTGATGTACGACGGCTCGGCGGGCTTCGACCTGCCCGACGCCCTCTACCTGGGGCACGCCCTGGCCGAGGCGGACTACCTCTGGTACGAGGAGCCGATGCGGGAGTTCAGCATCAGCGCCTACCGGCGGCTGGCCGAGTCCGTCGCCGTACCGCTGCTGGTCGCCGAGACCTCCGACGGCGCCCACATGAACTCCGCCGACTTCATCAGGAGCGGCGCCGCCACCTTCGGCGTCCGTGCCGGTACGACGCTGCGCGGCGGTGTCACCGGCGCCATGCGCACCGCGCACCTGGCGGACGCCTTCCGGCTGCGTGCCGAGGTGCACGGCTCGGACATCCCGAACCAGCACCTGTGCATGGCCATCTCCAACACCACCTACTACGAGTCCCTGGTCACCTCGACCACGGTCGTCCGCGAGCGTCACGTCGACGACCGGGGTCTGGTGCACGCCCCGACCGGGCCGGGCATCGCCCTGCCCCTCGACTTCGGCTACGGCAGCGCGCTCCAGCGGTTCGTGGAACAGCCCCGCTGACCGGCCGCCGTCACCACCCCCGCACGATCCCGAACCACGAAAGGCAAGACGATGACGTCTTCGCGCGTTTCGACCACCGGCCGGCGCGGCAGAGCCGTGCGCGCCCTCGCCGCCGGAGCCGCCCTCGCGGCCGTCGCCGCGCTGGCCGGCTGCGCCAGCGCCGACCCGTCCACCGGGTCGGACCACCAGGGCAGCGCCTCCCGGTTCACGCCCGCCCCGCAGAAGGACGGCTCCGAGATCACCGTCTGGACCGACTCCACGCGGCTGCCGTCCGTGCAGGCGTACCAGAAGTCGCACCGGGACGTGAAGATGAAGATCGTCACCTACGACGGCGGCGCCGACGGCTCAACCTACCTCCAGACGAAGGTGCAGCTGTTCGACCGTACCGGCAAGGGCTGGCCCGACGTCGTCTTCGGCACCCCCACGGACGTCACCTGGGCCTCCTCCCCCACCAAGCCGGGCGCCGCCGCCTTCGCGGCCCCGCTGGACGACAAGCTGGTCCCGCGGAGCACACTGGACGGCTTCGCCAAGGGTTCCCTGACACCCTGTCAGTTCCACGAGCACACCTACTGCCTGCGCAACGACATCGCCCAGGTCGTCCTCTGGTACGACAAGTCCCTCATGGACAAGTGGGGTTACCAGGTCCCCACCACCTGGGCCGGGTACGAGGCCCTGGGCCTGAAGGTCGCCAGGGAACACCCCGGCCATCTCGTCGGCTCGGTCGGCGACACCAACTCGCACGAGTCGTACTTCTGGTCCAGCCGGTGCCCGGCCTTCCACCTGACCACGCCGGACACCCTGCGGGTCGACCTCAAGGACCCCGCGTGCACGCGCATGGCGACCTTGCTCGACAAGCTGATCTCCGCCAGGGCCGTGACCACCCAGGGCTTCTTCAGCCAGGGATTCGCCAAGAGCAGCGGCTCCAAGGTCCTGATCGCCTACGGCCCCTCCTGGTACGGCCAGTACCTGTTCAAGGCCGCATTCCACACCCCGGCCAAGCGGATCGCCGCCGCGCCCCCGCTGAAGTGGCCGGGTGAGACCACGGCCAGCACCGGCAATGTGGGCGGCGGCGTCTGGATGGTCTCCTCGCACAGCGCCAACCTCAAGGCCTCCACCGACCTGGTGACCTGGCTGACCACGTCGGACGCGAACCAGGCCACGGCCCCCACCTACCCGGCCTACGCCCCCGCCGCCAACGCCTGGCTGGCCGACCCGGCGCACCGCGGCTACTTCGCCGACGACGTCAGCGGCCCGTTCCGGCAGGCGGCCGACGAGGTGTGGACCGGCTGGTCGAACACCAGGTTCTCCGACGCCACGTCCTGGTCGAGCGTCGTCCTGCCGGCCCTGACCGCCGGAAAGACCCTCACGGCCACCCTGCCGGAGTGGCAGAAGGCCATCAGCGACCAGGCCAGGGCCAACGGGTACCAGGTGACCGACCGATGACACTGCTGGACGCCCAGCCCGTCGCCGTACCCGCTCCCACCCGCCGCGGCGACGCGCCGCGGCGGCGGGGCGGCACGGCGGGTTGTCTCTTCGTCGCCGGGTACACGCTGCTGCTGCTCGCCTTCGGCGTCTTCCCCACCTGCTACGCGTTCTACCTGGCCTTCACCAACGACCGGGGCCGGTTCACCGGCCTCAACCAGTTCACCCGGGTCGCCCGGGACTACCGCTTCCTGCCCGCCTTCGGTCACATCCTGCTCTACCTCGCCCTCTGGCTGGTGGCCCTCGTCGTGCTGACGGTGCTGACGGCCGTCGTCCTGCGCAGCCGGGTCAGGGCGGGAGTCTCCGCGCTGCTGCGGTTCCTCTACTACATACCCGGCGCGCTCGCCGGGGTGGCGAGCGTCCTGGTCTGGCTGTTCATGCTGGACCCGGACGTCAGCCCGGCGTCGTGGCTGCTGCACCGGATGGGCCTGGACAGCTTCGCCGCCGTGCTGGCCCCCGGCAACCTCCCGGTGATCCTCGTGCTGATCGCCTTCTGGACGGGGGCCGGCGGCTGGATGGTGGTGATGTACGGGGCGCTGAACAACATCCCCGACGAGGTGATCGAGGCCGCCCGGATCGACGGGGCCGGGCCCTGGCGCACCGCCTGGTCCGTCCAGATCCCGATGATCCGGCAGTGGATCACCTACATGACCATCCTCGCCTTCGCGGGCGGCACCCAGCTGTTCGTCGAGCCGCAGCTGCTGCAGACCGCCAGCCTGGGCCGGGTCAGCCCGACCTGGTCACCCAACCAGCTCGCCTACGTGTACGCCTTCCAGCAGGGCGACTTCAACGGCGCCGCCGCGATCTCCGTCTTCCTGCTGGCCCTCGGCCTGCTCTGCGCCGGCCTGCTGGTGTGGCGCTCCAGCATGTTCACACTGGAGGAGAGATGACGACCCGGCTCCTCGCGCTCACGCGCTCCCGGAACACGCCCTCGCGGGCCGTCTCCGCCCTGGTGGTCGGCCTGCTGCTCGCCGTCCTGCTGCTCTTCTTCGTGCTGCCCGTGCTGTGGCTGCTGCTGGCACCCAGCAAGACCGCCGGGCAGATCGTCCACGACAACCCGCTGTCGTTCGGCTCGTTCGGCAGGATCGGGGACGCCTGGCGGCACCTGTTCTCCTTCGAGGACGGCGCGGTCCTGGTGTGGTTGCGCAACTCGGCCGTCTACGCTGCCGGTTCGCTGCTGCTGACCCTGCTCACCAGCGTCCCGGCGGGCTACGCCCTGGCCCTGACCCGCTTCCGGGGCCGCAAGGTCCTCCTGGCGGTCACCCTGGTCACCATGATCATGCCGTCGGCCACGCTCGTCCTGCCGGTCTTCCTGGAGCTCAACGCGTTCCATCTGATCGGCACGGCCTGGTCGGTGATCCTGCCGTTCTCGTTCTACCCGTTCGGCGTGTACCTGGTCTACATCTACTTCGCCACCAGCCTGCCGCGCGATCTGCTCGCCGCCGCGCGCATCGACGGCTGCTCGGAACGGCAGGTGTTCCTCCGCGTCGCGCTGCCGCTGGCGAAGCCCGTGATCGGCCTCGTGGCGTTCTTCAGCTTCGTCGGCAACTGGAACAACTTCTTCCTGCCGTATCTGGTGCTGCCGAACAGCGACCAGTTCCCCATCCAGGTCGGCCTGAACCAACTCCTGTCGTCCACCCCGTCGTTCAACCCCGTGGCCGGGGCGGGCCTGAACATCACGATCCCGGAACTCGCCCTCGCCGTCATCATCGCCATCCTCCCCGTCCTGGTCCTCTTCCTGTTCTCCCAGCGCACCCTGGTGTCGGGGATGCTGGCGGGCTCGACGAAGGAGTGACCCGGCCCGGGGCATCCCGGGTGTGCGGGCAGCCGGGCGTGCCGCCGTGGCACAGCCCGAGGCGGTCGCCGGGAGTGTCGGGGAGTGTCGCGGTAGAGAGGTGGAAGGTCTCGTCGTAGTGCGCGGCGAGCGTGGTGAAGGCGGTGGCGGCCATTCGGACGCCGGCGGCGTCGACAGCGCCCAGGCGACCCCCGGGGTGCCGTCCAGGCCCGGCGGGGGTGGGCCGCCCGGTCCGGGGGCCGGACCAGGCGCGGATGCCCCGCTCGTCGCCGTACGCCTGACGAACCAGCCAGCCGCTCGCCCGGCCGAGCGCCCCGGCCCACGCCGGCGTCGAACCGCGCCCGGGCCGCCCGGTCCCGGCCGGACGGCGGCACTGAAGCTGGTGGCGGCCGCCAGGATGGCGGGCGGCTCCACCCCGCCCGCGCCGTACGCGAGCGCGTAGGCGAGCGCCGCGCCACCGAGCACCAGCACGTTCCCCACGACGATCCGAAGCCATCGCTTCCGCAATGCGTTCATGGGCCAACCACGCCAGACGATGAACAGCCACACCTGCCACGCACCGCACACGGCGAGCACAACGGAGATGTGCTCCCGGGACCGGCGGCGTCGACGTGACCGATCACCCATTGCCCCGCCACCGCCGGGGCGATGCCCGCTGCCGCGATCAGGACTCCCACCAGAAGGCGATCACCGTCAGGGGCGGCAGCGCGAATGTGACGAGGGGCGAGAGGACGACAACCGAGTTCTCCGCGCCGCCCAGCCCGAACGCGAACAGCAAGGCGACCGGAACGACCACCAGGAGGCCGGCCACGCCGAGGCCGGGCTGCGTGGCTATGCGGGCACGTTCGGCATCGAGAAACGCTTTGGCGTGCCGGTGCGCCGGAGTCGTCACCGTCGGCTGGTCCGGCAGCTTGCCGAACTGAGTACGGGACGTGGACGTCGGTTGTTTGTGGGGCATGACCCCTCCCTGTTCATGAATGCGGTGGCACTGCCGCAACCATGGCGCGGATCAGCCCTAACGTGCGTCGGACATATCGTTGGACAGCATGTCCGACGTTGCTTTAGACTCCTGAAGCGTGCTACTGCAGCGTGAGTTGCTCGACCGCGAAAGCGGGATTTCCGTGACTGCCGGTGAGGTTGCCCTTCCGGCCTTACTCCTGGCGCACGGGACATGGCACGGCTGATCTGCCATTTCGAATCCAAGGAACCCCATGCCCAAGACGACGTCGGACCGCGCCGATGTTCGCGACATGCTTGTTGTTCACAACGCCTTTCGCCAGGCTTACGAAAAGGCGCCTGGCCTGGTCCGCGATGTGGCTCCGGGCGACACCGGGCGCGCAAAGACCGTCGCGGATCACCTCCAGCTCATCGAGGATTTCCTTCACCTGCACCACAAGGGTGAGGACGAACTGCTCTGGCCGAAGCTCGTCGAGCGTGCCCCGTCGGAGCTGAGTCCGACGCTCCATCTACTGGAAGAGCAGCACGTCGAAATCGACAAGCTCATGTCCGAGATCTCCTCGCTTCTCACGACGTGGCGTGGTGACGCCAACACCGCCGACGGCGAGAAGCTGGCCCACTCACTCGGCCTTCTGGGAAGCAAGCTGGAAGATCATCTGAAGCTGGAGGAGGAAGAGGTCCTCACTCAGGTCGATCAGTACCTGACGGCGAAGGAATGGCACCAGCTCGGCGATCACGCGATCAACGGGCTGCCCAAGAGCAAGCTGCCGATCGTCTTCGGGATGCTCGCAGAGCTTGCGGAGCCGGCCGTGGTCACCCTGATGCTTTCGAGCGCCCCACTCGTCCCGCGCCTGATCATGCCGCTCCTCGGCCCGCGCGCCTACGCCAAGCACGCCAAGCGCGTGTACGGAACCTCAGCACGCTAGACGCCGAGTCTCGCCCAGCGTTCCCAAGCACCCCGTGAACGAAGGTCCCCACATATGAAGATCGCCAACTCGGTCGCACTCGTCACCGGCGCCAACCGCGGCATCGGCCGGCGCTTCGCCGCACAGCTGCTGGAGCGGGGCGCGGCCAAGGTGTACGCGACCGCGCGCAACCCCGAGAGCATAGACATCCCCGGAGTGGAGGTGCTGCAGCTCGACATCACCGACCCGGCCTCCGTCGCGGCCGCGGCGGCAGCCGCCTCGGATGTGACGCTGCTCGTCAACAACGCCGGTGTCCTGACCTTCAGCAACCTGGTCGCCGGGGACATGGACAAGATCAAGCTGGAGATGGACACCAACTTCTACGGCACGCTGAACATGGTCCGAGCGTTCGCCCCCATCCTCAAAGCAGGCGGTGGCGGGGCGATCGTGAACGTCCTGTCCGCGCTGTCGTGGTTCTCCTACGAGGGAGCCAACGCCTACGCCGCGGCAAAGGCGGCGGCGTGGAGCCTGACCAACGGTGTCCGCATCGAACTCGCCGGACAGGGCACCCTGGTCACCGGTGTGCATCTGGGCTCCGCCGACACCGACATGGCCGCCGGCTACGAGGGAGACAAGCTCGACCCCGCTGACGTCGCACGGGCCGCGCTCGACGGCGTCGAGGCGGGCAAGCTCGAAGTCCTCGCAGATGACTGGAGCGCCATGATCAAGGCCACCCTGGCCAACGACCCCAGCCAGTTCTACAGCCAGACGGTGCCCACTACCTGATCCTGATCGGACCTGGTTGGTACCCCGGGTGGGCGCCGTCGACCGACGGCGCTCACCCGCGCGCCGCCGACCCGGCTCCCACCGTCGTTGCCCCGTTCCGCCTCAGGCGATCGTGTTTCCGTCGGGGAAGTCCGTGGATTCGGACAGCTCGCGCCAGCGTGTGAATTCCTCGTCCACGGCCGCGCGCGCCTCGGTGACGAGGCGGACGGCGTCGCTGCCGAGCAGCAGGTGGCCCGGCGGGTTGGGCGCGTCGAGGACTTCGAGCAGCGCCCTGCCCGCACGGGCCGGATTGCCGAGCTGGCTGCCCCTCATGGCCAGGCGGCTGTCCCGGATGGGCCAGGCGCAGGCCGACGAGCGTGCCGGCCAGGCCCCCGTCGTACAGGGCGGGGTGGGACGGCCCGCGTCCGGCCGTCCGCGACCAGGTGTGCCGGCACGGGGATCCCGGGACCGCAGGGGTGCCGGTCCCGGTCGGGCGCCGTGGCCCAGTCCACCGGGTAGCGGGCGGCGAAGCCGTGGACGCCGTCGAGCGGGGTGGCCGGTGCTGCTGCCGTGGCGTACGCCATCGTGGTCCTCGTTGGGGCTGTCGGTCAACTGCCGTGCCGAGTACGCGAGTTGACGGTACGGCCCCGCCCGCCCACAGGGCGTGCAGTCCGGCCGTCCGGAAGGTCCGGCGGGCCTCGGCGCAACCGGCGTCGTCCTCCCCCAAGCAGTCGGCCGGCAACCGCTCGACCCGCGCCATGTGGCCTCCTCACCGGGAAGCGGAGGCCCGTTCCACGAGGACCTTCCGGAGTGAGGGCCGCCCTGCGGCGGGCTCGGCACCTGTGTGGATCAACATTCGATCGACGCCGCTGACCAGGGGCGGAGTCGGTGCCATGGGTGAGCGGGTGCCGGGGGCGGGCGGGGCGTCCATCCGTCGTCCAACGGCACAGCCGTACGCACTGATCGTGCATTGACCGGTGGCTGTCAGTGTTCGGAAGGGGCCGGAACGGAAAGCGCTCCGGCCCGCCCCCCCCTGTGGCCGAACACCGACGAGAGGGAGTCCTGGTGAGCGCGAACACCAACCCGCGGCCTCGTCCCCACCTCCCTTCACCCTCCCCCACCGTCCCACCGCTGGTGCCGCTGGACGAGCGGCAGCGCAGGCTCATCTCCCTTCTGCTGGCCGGTCACACCGACTCCAGCGCCGCCCACCGGCTCGGGATCAGTCCCCGCACCGTCACCAACATCCTGCGGTCCCTGATGGACCGGCTGGGCGTGGACAACCGCTTCCAGCTCGGCGTGGCCCTCGGCATCCAGATGCGCCCCTCCGCGTCCCCCGCGCGCCGGCCGATGGTGCCGGGCCTGCTGCTGGACCGGGTGCACGACGGGAGTCCTCCCGCCCAGCGGGTGCCCGGCCGCCGTACGGCCCGCCCCTACGACTGACCACTGCCCCGCCCCCGCCCGACACCATCTCCACGAAAGGCGACATCGATGAACTTCCACGGCAAGGACATGAGCGCGGCCGGCGACCGGGCCGAGGAGGAGCGCGCGGAGCGCCGTCCGGCCCGGCGACCGGCGACCGGCGGCCGGCGCTCCCTCGCGGTCCGGGCCGCGGTCCTGCTTCCCGTGGCCGCGCTCACCGCCGTGGCCGCGCTCACCGTGCACAGCGCCGGCCACACCGGAACCGACCGGACCAGCGTCCGCGCCGTCGACCCGGTCGACGACTGGAACAGCACCGGGTCCTGACGACCGGTCGGCACACGAACCCGGAGAAGCCGGCAGGCATGGACACGAGATCACGAACGGCCGAGGAGACATGGGCCGCGATCCGAGGGCTGCTGCCGCGAGCCGGGGTGACCCGGGTCGCGGACGTCACCTGGCTCGACCACATCGGGATACCGGTGTTCCAGGCGGTCCGCCCCAACGCCCTGACCCTGTCGGTGTCGCAGGGCAAGGGCACGACACCGGCGGCGGCCCGGGTGTCGGCCGCGATGGAGGCCCTGGAGGTGTGGCACGCGGAGCACTTTCCGCCCACGGGCGTCCACGCACGCGTGACCGATGTCCAGCGGTCCCTCACCTACGAGGTCGTCGATCTGCGGGCGGCACCCCGCAGTTGTCTGAGCGGTGACACGGTACTGGAGTGGGCGCCCGCCCGGACCCTTGAAGAAGATCCCCGCGAGACCCTGCTGCCCGCGGCGCTGTTCCGGCTGGACGCCCTGGTCGCGCCGGAGTGGCAGCCTCCGCTGTTCACCGTCAGCAGCAACGGCCTGGCGAGCGGCACCACCTACGACGAGGCGGTGACGCACGCCCTGTACGAGGTCGTCGAACGCGACGCCCTGGCCACGAGCGCGCGAGCGGGCGGCCGGACCCGGGTGGCACCGGACAGCGTGACCGGGACCCCGCGGCTCCTGCTCGACCGCCTGGCCGCTGCGGGCATGAGCGTCCTGGTGGAGCACTGTCCGTCGGCGGTCGGGACGCCGTGTTTCACCGCGCGGCTGCGCAGCGAGGACCTGCCGGTCGAGTTCATCGGCAGCGGTGCCCACCGCGACCCCGGGCGGGCCCTGACCCGGGCCCTCACCGAGGCCGCCCAGTCCCGGCTCTCCGCGATCGCCGGCACCAGGGAGGACCTCACCAAGGCGATCTACGGCGGCGGCCCCGGTCCTGCCGGGGAACCGTGGGACGACACGGGCGACGGGGTGGACTTCCGGTGGTTCGGCGCGGTGCCGCCCGACACCGCCGGACCCGAGTGGCTGGGGCTGAGCCGTGCGGTGGCGGCGGTGTACGGCACCGCGCCCGTGGTGGTGGATCTGCGCCGCGAGGAGTTCGGCATACCGGTCGTACGGGTCGTGTGTCCCGGTACGTCGTGTCCCGACGATTACTGAACAGGCCCCGCTGATGAACAGGGCTCCCCGATGAACAGGACTCCCCGATGAACAGGACGTACTTCTTCGTCGGCCCGTCCCTGCCCGATGCGGCGGGCCTGGTCGACCCTTCCGTGGTCGGCCTGCGCCCGCCGGTCGGTTCCGGTGACCTGCTGGCCCTGCCCGCGGAGCCCGGGGACTCGGTGGTGATCGCCGACGGCTACTTCCATCACGTACGGGCCGTCCGGCACAAGGAGATCCTGGCGCTCATGGCGCGGGGCGTCCGGGTGTGGGGCGGCGCGAGCATGGGGGCTCTGCGCGCCGCCGAACTCGCCCCGTTCGGCATGACCGGCGTCGGCAGGATCTTCGAGGGCTTCCGTGACGGAACCCTGGAGGCCGACGACGAGGTGACCCTGGTGCACGCGCCGGCGGAGGAGGGGTACCGGCGGCTGTCCGAACCCCTCGTCAACCTCCGGGCCACCCTCACGAGAGCGGTCACGGGCGGGCGGTGCACACCGGACGAGGCCGAGGCGGTCGTCACCGGGCTGGCGGGCATGCCCTATCAGAACAGGGCACTGGGGCAGGTGGCCGTGGTCGCGCGGCGGGCGGGCATCGACCCGCTGCGGGCCGGCGAACTCGCGGACCTGTGCCGCCGGGACTACGTGGACCTCAAGCGCGCCGACACCCTGGAACTGCTGGCGGCGGCGACCGCCCCCGACCCCGGTCCGGCTCCGCCGCCGGTCCGGGTCAACGAGACGATCCACCTGCACCAGTGGCGCGTCGCCCACGGGGATCCCGGGGGCGCGGCGCACGGCGCGCTGCGCGTCTGCCAGCTCCTGGACCCGGAGTACCCGCGGGTGCACGAGCAGCTCGTCATCCGCTTCCTCGCCGGGTGCGCAGGCTGCGCCCGGGCGGCCGGGGAACGCGTCGTCCCCGGGCTCCTCGCCGGTCCGGCGCGGGAGGCCGACCGGGGGGTCGACGCGGCGATCCTGCATGCCGAGCACACGGGGATCCTGCGGCTCGGCGGGGCCGGGCTGCCGTCCTGCGTCGAGCGGTGGACCAGCGCCGAGGAGCGGCGGACGCTCGGCGTACGGGAGCTGCTGACGGCGTTTCTCGTGCGCAGTTTCCGGCTCCGGCCCGGTCTTCCCCCCGATGCCCTGGCCCTCCCGGTGGTGCGTGCACGGCCCTTCCACCGCGAGGCCGAGCGGGTGTGGCGCAGGGCGGCCGAGCTGAACCGGCTCGCGCGCACGGTCCGCCCGGAGTTCGAGCCGGGCCGCCTGCCGGCGCGGGTGGTCCTGCCCTGGCTGGCGGAGCTGTGGCACCGTGCTCCCGACGACCTCGAACTGGCGGCGCTGGACCGCGGGTTCGCGGATCTGCGGCACGCCCTCGACGCGGCCCGCACGGTGTATCTGGCCGTACGGCACGGCGGCCCGGCCCCGCACCGGGCCGGGGAAGCCGCCACGGGGTGACGGGGTGGGCCGGGCAGCGGTGGGTCACCGCCCGCCGCCGGGGCTGGTCGTGAGCGCGGGGTCGGTGAGCGCCACGGGTGCCAGGATCTCGTCCATCGCCGCCTTCAGATCGTCGTCGAGGACGAACTCGCAGGCCGTGGCGTTGGCCTGGATCTGCTCCGGACGGCTGCCGCCGATGATCGCGGCCGACACGTTCGGCTCGCGCAGCACCCAGGCCAGTGCGAGCGTCGCCAGGGGCACGCCCGCCTGGTCGGCCAGGGGCAGCAGCCGCTGGACCGGGCGCAGGATCTCGTCGCGCAGGAGTCCGCCGACGAATTTCCGGCCGAAGCCCTTGGTGTCGGTCGCGCGGGAGCCGGCCGGCGGGGGGCGTCCGGGCGCGTACTTGCCGGTGAGGACGCCCTGGGCCAGCGGGGAGAAGGCCAGTTGGCCCAGGCCCTCGGCTCGGCAGGCGGGGATGACCTCGGCCTCGATCACCCGGTGCAGGGCCGAGTAGCGGGCCTGGTTGGACACCAGCGGCACCCGCAGGTCACGGGCGAGCGCCTGGGCCGCCCGGATCTCCTCGGCCCGCCACTCGGACACGCCGATGTAGAGCGCCTTGCCCTGGCGTACGACGTCGGCGAACGCGACCAGGGTCTCGTCCAGGCGGGTGCCGTGGTCGTAGCGGTGGGCCTGGTAGACGTCGACGTAGTCGGTGCCCAGTCGCCGCAGGGACGCCTCGACGGACTCCAGGATGTGTTTGCGGGACAGGCCCCGGTCGTTGGGGCCGGGCCCCACCGGCCAGAACACCTTGGTGAAGATCTCCAGTCCTTCTCTGCGCTCGCCCTTGAGGGCGCGCCCGAGGATCTCCTCCCCGGCGCCGAAGGCGTACCCGTCGGCGGTGTCGAAGCTGGTGATGCCGGCGTCCAGCGCGGCCCGTACACACCGGGTGGCCCGGTCCGCGTCGATCTGGCCGCCGTGTGTGATCCAGTTCCCGTAGGCGATCTCGCTGACGTACAGCCCGCTGTCGCCGAGCCGGCGGTGTTTCACGTCAGCTCCCGCCCGTCCGGCCCCGGGGACTTCGTCCAGAAGTGGACGGTGACCATCCTGCGCGGGCGGGAGCCGCGCACCTGGGAGACGCCGTGCAGGGACCGGTCGGTCGTCTCGATCAGCACGCTGCGGTTGAACACGGGCAGGATCTGGGCGCTGGGGCCGTCCGCGCCGGGCCGCCAGAGTTCCAGCAGGCCGCCGTCGTCGTCCTGCCAGCCCTCGTTGAGGTAGGTGAACAGGGAGTACCGGCGCAGCCAGCCGGTGACCGGGTGGCGGTTGCCGCCGATGTGGGCGGTGTGCACGGCTCCCCGCGCGGAGACGCGGTAGCTCCCCCAGTCGCCCGCCGGGTCGGTGCACAGATCGGCCGTCCCGGTGACGGCACTGATGTGCTCGGCCAGTTCGGCGGACAGGAGCGTCCGGCACAGCGCGCGCAGGGCGGGGGACGCGGGCTCCAGGTCGAGCGAGAACCAGCGGGGGATGCCGGGCTTCTGGGTCATCCGTCCGACGTCCGGATACCCCCGGGCCGCGGCCCGCAGCGCGTCCGGGTCGAACAGTCCGTCCCAGACGTAGTGCTCGTAGGGGTCGGTGCGCCGGCAGTTGGAGGCCGGGTCGGCGAGCCGGTGGTGCAGGGCGGTCAGGTCGATCACGTCAGTCGTCCTCTCGTCGGGGGTCGGCCGCGCCGGGGTCGTCCGCCCCCTCGGGCGGGGCCGGTACGATGCCCAGCCGGGCCCGTCCGTTGAGGCATCGGCCGCCGGGTACTTCGAAGCGCCAGCCGTGCTGGGGGCAGACGACGACGTTCTGTCCGGGGTCGTGGTCCTCCGCCTGGAGCCGGGCGCCCATGTGCGGGCAGGTGTCCTCGACCAGGTACGTGCCCTCGGCGGTGGTCAGCCGGAAGGTGCCGCCGGGCTGCCGCCGGGCCCGGTCCAGCTGGGCGGCGTGCTCGGCGAGGTCGCCCGGCGAGCTGCGCCGCAGGACGGACATCAGCTCTTCGTTGTAGGCCTCGACCGAGGGCCGCCACGCGGTGAAGCGGAAGGAGAAGAAGAACTCCTCCCAGGTGCTCTCGCCGCTGAGGATCGGCGGCAGGAACCGGGAGTCCAGTGTGAAGCGGTAGTCGTGGCCGGCGTCTTCGGGATCGCCGCCGCGCCACACCCGCAGCCGGCGGAAGTCGACGAGCCAGAATCCGCCGCCCGCGCCACGGATGTCGAATCCGACGACCGCGTCGACGGCCCGGCAGGTCTTCTCCGCCGACCGGAACAGGGCCTGGAAGTGTGCGGAGAAGGCGTCGAAGAGGTCCGTGCGGGGCTCGGGGTGGGCGGCCAGCACCCGTGCGATGGCCGGCGCCCGCCGCCGCGCGTACCGCTCCGTGTACTCCTCCAGCCGTGCCCAGTCGAAGTCCTGCCGTATCCGCGCGTCCGGTGTCAGCTCGGCGGGTCCGACGTCGAGGACGTCGCCCGGCAGCGGGGCGACGCAGCGGGCCGCGAGGTCGGGGTGTTCCGCCTCCAGCCAGCGCAGCAGTTGCGGGGGTGTGGTGAAGATGGACGCGGGATCGAAGAAGTGGGGGGTCAGGGCGGGGTCGAGGAGGATCGGCGGTCCGGCGAAGGCCACCGCGGTGCGCGGGTCGAGTTCCCGCATGTAACGGGCCCAGCGGCGCATCGAGTTGGTCCGTTTGCGTGCCGCGGCCCCGGCCGCCTCCTCGGCGGGGAAGGAGTAGGCGAACGGGAACCAGGTCGCTCCGGAGAACTGGGCCATCACCACGTCGATCCGCGGGTGCAGGCGGCGCAGCGTGCGCAGCTGGGTGCGGTCGACCTGGCAGTCGTTGAGGTTGACGACGACCTGGCCGGTCGCGGTGTCCTCGATGACCAGCGCCGAGTCCTGGTGCTGGGCCATCGGCGACATGACCAGGCGCAACCGGAGCGAGCCGGCCTCGAACACCTCCCCGTCGCCCAGCAGGGTCGGTGCCGGTCCCGGGAGCGCCGCCACCAGCCGGTGCCAGCTGGGCAGCCGGTAGTCCGGCATGAGCAGGCGCACGGACGGGTCGAGGGCGCCGAGGACGCCGGCGTCGAAGTGGTCCTCATGGTCGTGGGAGACGTACACGTGCGTCGCACCGTCGAGCAGGCCGGCGCAGGCGCCGTTGTCCGGGAGCTGGTGCCAGCCCGCCAGGAAGGCGCCGGTCTCGGAGAACCACGGATCGCACACCAGCCGGACCTCGTCGGTCTCGATGAGCGCGCCCGCGTGCCCCAGAAACGTGATCTTCATGGTGTCCTCCCGGTACGGGTCCGGCGGCTCGGTGAGGAGACGGGCGTGTCCAGCCGCCGCAGGTCCGGCTGGGCTGTCTCCAGGTGGGCGATCATCGCGGCGATCCGCGTCCGCAGGCCGGTGTCCTCCGCCGCCGCCTGCCGCTCCGCCGGCGGCAGGGCCAGCAGCTTGTCCGCCGTGCGGGCGAGCGGCAGGCCGTAGTGGAAGGCGGCGACGAGCCGGTAGGCCACCGCGACCGTCTCCGGGTCGCCGTGCCAGCCGCCCTCGGCCAGCCCGGCCTGGTGGCGCGCGACCGCGGCGGCGCCCAGGTCCGCCAGCCCCCGCGCGTCCAGGTGCTGCGCGGGGCGGGACGACAGGACCAGCGTCGCCAGGTCCTCACCGGCCGGTCCCAGCCCCGTCTGGCCCCAGTCGATCGCGACCGTCCGGCCGGGAGCGCGAAAGAGGTTGCCCGGGGTCAGGTCGCGGTGCACCAGGGTGCGGGGCAGCCGCCGCAGCAGGTCGACGACCTGGGCGTGCCGCGCCCACAGGGTGCGCAGTGCCGTGGCCGCCGCGCGCGGGAAGAGGCGCCGCAGCAGCGGATCGGCCGCGCCGGCGGCCTCCTCGACCCGGCCGATGAGAGCGGCCCGGCCGCGCAGGGCCCGCTGTTCGAGGAAGGGCCGGCAGAACCAGGGCCGCGGGCCGGTCGGTTCGGCCAGGTAGCAGGCGTGACAGCGGCCGAGGTCGTACGCCGCCGTGAGCAGGTCGTCGGCCGTCCACCGGTCACCGGGCACGCCCGCCACCCGCTCCAGCCACAGCCGCAGTCCCTGTCCGGCGGCGCCCGACGGGGTGGTTGCGAGGCAGCGCGGTGCGGCGAAGCGGTCGGGCAGCCGGTCCAGCAGTCCCGATCCGAGGACCAGGGCCTCGCGACGCCAGTAGGCCCAGTCCCCCGGTCCGTCCCCGCCGTCGTCCATCTGCCGCGCGAGGTCACCGGGCGTGGGGGTCCAGCGGCGGTGGCGGACCTGCTTGAGGACCAGCCGCCAGGCCTGGTCGCCGTGCGCGGTGCGGGCGGTTCCGCTGACGTCGTACAGGCCGTCGCTGGATCTGCTCCAGCTCTCGTAGCCGATCGCTGTGGCCTGTACGCCCGTCACCTGGGCGGCCGGGTCGCCGAGCAGCGTGCGCACCGGCTGCCGTACGTCGGCGGGGAGCAGGTCGAGCGGCGGGCCCGGCCGGTAGGGGGGACCGTCCGCCGGGGTGCCGGGGCCGTCCGGGGCCGGCTCAGGCGGCATGCCGTGCGGCCGCGACGGCCGCCTCCAGGTAGGTCCGCAGCCGTGCGGAGCCGACCAGTTCGAAGCACTTCAGGGCCGCCTCGTGACCGGATTCGAGCGAGCGCAGCTCGTCGGCGAGGCGGTGGCGCAGGACGTCGGCAAGCGGCGAGGTGTCCTCGGGCGCGGGCTGGATGCGCGACAGGTAGGCGATGACATGGGCGAACGCCAGAGCGGCGTGGACGATGCCGAACGCCGGCCGCTCCTCGTTCTTCCACGGCGAGTGGAAGCTGACGTCCTCGGGGAGGGCGACGTTCTCGGCGGCCAGGCATTCGTTGAGCCACGAGTGGGTGGCCTCGTGCACCAGGGTCTCGGCCAGCCGCAGGGGCTCCTCGCTCCAGTTGAGGACCACGCTGCCGGGCAGGAAGTCGAACGTGTAGCTGCGGCAGGTCTCCGCCAGGGCCCGGACCTCGGTCCAGATGACGACGGCCGTGGAGGAGCGCAGCACCTCGCAGCCGACGGCCAGGGCGGCGTCGATCGCCTCGTTCAGCGTCCGCGCCATCTGCTCCGGCACCTCGGGGACCGGGTCTTCGAGGAGGAACATACGGCTGCCCAGCCGGCCGTCCTCGACCTCGGCGCAGTCGGCGGCGCGGACCACCAGCACCGGTCCGACGGCGGTGGGGACGGCCCGGCGGCGCAGCCGGTCCCGCTCCTGCCACAGCCGCAGGGCGCGCCGGGCGCGTGCGGCGTCCCGGGTGCGCGCGGCGAGCTGGGCCTGCTGGAAGGCGTGGTGGAGGATCGCGGTGTCGAAGGCGTCCGGCGTGCCCTCGGTACCGGCGAGTCCGGCTGTGGGCGCCAGCGCGCCGAGGCTCGCCAGGACGCGGCGTTCGCGCTCGGCGCGCTCCGTGAGGAGGGTCCTGGTGAGCCCGTCCAGCAGCTCGGAGAGGTCGACGGCGGTCGCGACCATGCTGGTGTTCCCTTCTGGTGCTGTGGGGTGGTTGCGGTCTGGCGGGCCGTTGCCGGCCCGGGTGTCAGCGGGCCGCCTCGGGGGCCGACCACTTGGCGAGGTGCTGCGCCTTCTCCGCGTCGGTCAGGGCCCGCAGGGCGCGCATGTAGTCGAACGGGGACTTGGTGGCGAACTGCCGCCGGTTCCAGCACGGGTACATGAAGCCGACGAGTTCGCAGAGCACACCGAAGCCGGCCGTGCGGCCGAGCCGCTCGTCCAGTCCGGGGCGTTGGGCCAGCAGTGCCGCGTACAGCTCGTCGGCCCGTTCCCGCGAGGGGCCCGGCTCCCCGCCGCGCCGCCCGGCGAGGCGGTCGTGGAGCTGGTAGCCGAAGCAGTCGCCGAGCAGGGCGGCCAGCCAGTCCCGGTCCGGGTGGCGCAGCGGGGCGGTGCGCATCCCGACGGACTCCTCGGCCCGCAGCCACTGACCGGTCCAGGCACGGGCCCCCTCGCGCAGCAGGGCCTCGGCGACGGCGACCGGGTCGTCGGGCCGGCCGACGATCCAGGCGAGTTCGCAGGAGCCGTCGGAGTAGGGGCGCGGGTGCGGCTCCGGTGCGTAGACGACCGCGCCGAGCGCGAGGTCCAGCACGTAGCGCAGGCCGGCCTCGTCCAGCACGGCGGACGCGGCCGTGGTGACCTCCCGGGCCGCCGGGCCGGCCGCCAGCAGGGGCCGGGGCCGGCCCGGGGCCCGCGGCTCGTCCGCCGGGGTCTCCAGGACCAGCACCTCCGGTCCGTCGTCGGGGGTGTCGCCGAGCGTGAGCGACGCCGCGGACGGGTCGAACCGGTCCAGGGCGACCCGGGCGGGGGCCGCCTCGGCGAGCGCGACCAGGGCGGTCAGGGCCCGGCCGAGGGGGGTGACGGCGCGGTCCGGGTCGAGGGGTACGGCGCCGGGCGCGGCCGGTGTGCGTACGGCGGCCCGCGGAGCCCGGTCGGCGGCCGTCGGCTCGATCCACAGCAGGTAGGAGTGGATGGCCCGGCCGTCCAGCGAGGCGTTCCAGACGCGGTTGTCCGACTGGTCCAGGTCGATGGCGGGAAGCAGGAACATGGGACGGGGTGCCTTTCAGACGGCGGCCGGCAGCGCGGCCGCCACGTGGTCGATGACCTTGCGCCGGTGGTCGCAGTAGTCCTCCTCGAAGCCGGTGCCCGCGAACCGCAGCCGGTCCGGCAGGGCACCGCCGCGGCAGGTCGCGGCATGGGAGCAGCCGGCGCACTGGGCGAGGAGGGCGGTGAGGTCACCGCGCAGGCGGGGGTTGGTGTCCAGGGTCAGCAGGTCGTCCAGGGACGCGGTGCTGTCCACGGAGCCCAGCAGGGCGCCGGGCATGGTGAGTTCGTCGGAGCTGCCGATGCGGCCGTCGGGGTAGAGCGTGACGATGTACGGCTCCTTGCGCTCGCTGTAGCTGGTGTAGCTGGTCGGCAGGCCCGACAGCGCGCGGATGATGGTGAAGAACGGCTCCAGGACGTAGGAGCGGTACGCCTTGGTGGCACGCCAGTGCTCGAAGGCCTGGACGAGGAAGTCGGCGTACTCGTCGGGCGTGGTCGCCCAGCCGGGCATGCCGCGCCCGTCGGGGTTGAGGATCCGCAGGGACTCGCGGTTGGCGGTCCGGTAGTCCTTCGTCTTGACGTTGAAGTCCAGGCAGCCGGAGAGCTTGACGCCCTTGACCGCCTCGAAGCGGCCCAGAGAGTCGAGGACTTCGTCCGCCCGGCCGAGGATGCGCCGGGTGACGACGACGATCACGCCCACCTGCCGGCCCCGGGCGGCGAGCAGTTCGAGCGCGCGCACCACCTTCGGGTACGTGGGCTTGTCTCGGAAGTCGACGCGGTGGGCGTTGCCCCGCTCGTCGCCGTCGAGGCTGACGCCGATCTCGATGTCCGGCCACTCCCGGTCGAAGAAGTCCAGCCACGCGGCGTCGAGCAGGATGCCGTTGGTCTGCATCGACAGGGTCACCCGGCCCTCGTAGCCGCGCAGCACGGCGAGCAGCTCACCCAGCCTGCGCCGCCCGAGCAACAGGGGCTCCCCGCCGTGCAGTTCGACGGCCAGCGGCCGTCCCTCGCACGCGTCGAGAAAACGCCGGAGCACATCCGGCTTCAGCATGAGGGCGTTCGGGTACGGCTTGCGTCGCTCATAGCAGTAATGGCAGTTGATGTTGCATATCTCACCGGGGAGTTTCAGCATCGCCAGAATTGTCTCGCCGGGCGCCGGAAGCCTCAGCTCCATGGGGAATTCCCATCCTTCGGAATGCGGTGTGCAGAATGCTTTCTGGTCCGGGATTCGCGCGTCAACGCGTCACCGGTCATGTTGCGAGAACCCGCACCCGGGACCGGGCCGGCCCGGCGGACATGCTCGCGACGATCTCCGCGGCCGGCAGCCAGCGCGTCTCGCCGACGACGGCGCGCAGCCGGTCCGTCGCGGGGACGCGGCCGGTGACGTCGCTGCGGCCGGGGAAGACCTGCTCGTAGGGCACGTGCACGACGCCCGCCGTGCTTCCGGTCGCCGCCAGGACGAGGCGGGCCAGTTCGCCGATGCTCGTCTCGCGGGTGGACCCGATGTTGTACACGTTGCCGCCGGGCCGCCAGGCCGGCGCCGCCGCCATCAGGCGCAGCAGCCGGTCGGTGAACTGGGTGACCTCGGTGAAGCAGCGCCGCTGGCTGCCGTCGCCGTGGACGGTCAGCGCCTGCCCGGCCGCGGCCTGCCGCAGGAAGGTGGGCAGGACCATGCCGTAGCGGCTGCGCTGTCCCGGTCCCACGACGTTGAAGGGGCGCACCACCAGAACGGGCCGGCCGGCGGCCACCGCCTCGGCGCCGAGCCGCTCCAGCTCCCACTTGCCGGTGGCGTAGCCCTCGCTGCCGCCGTCGTAGGCGAGCGGTACGGACCGGTCGATCGGTGTGTCCTCGGCGAGCGGGGCCCGCCCGTCCGAGAGGCCGTAGACCGCGGAGCTGGAGAACAGCACCACCGGCACGTCACCGGTGTGCGCGAGGACGTTCGCCGTGCCGGTGCGGCCCACCCGGTGGGCGAGCCCCGCCTGCTCGGCGGCGAGACGCATGCCGACGACGCCGGCCAGGTGCAGGACCAGGCCGGTGCCGGCCGCCGCCGCGGCCACGGCGCCGGGGTCGAGCACGCTGCCGCGGACGAGTTCCACCCCCGGGAGCCCGGCCGACGTGTCGGGCCGGCCCGTCGACAGGTCGTCCAGGACCCGGACGCGGTGCCCGGCGCGCGTCAGGGCGCGGACCAGGTGACCGCCGATGAAGCCGGCTCCGCCGGTGACCAGGACCGGCCTGCCGGGCGCGTTGATGTCCCACATGGAGGACCCTCCTCGGGTGTGCTGTGTGGTCGGTGGGGCTGGGGTTCACGGTGCGCGGCGGTCCGCGCCGTCCAGGAGGCCGATCAGCCGTCTGGCCCACCACAGAACGCGGGGTGCCCAGTTCCGCCGTTCGGGCGGGGCGGTCTCGTCGTGGAACCGCACGTAGGTGACGACTTGGTTCAGGGCCGCGACCGGCTCGGCGATCCGCCAGACCGCCGCGCACCGGGCGGGCGACATCAGGGGCGCCCACCCGGCGAAGCAGCGGGCGAGGGCCCGTGCCCGTTCGGCGGGATCGGCCGCGCTCCGCAGCGCGGGGGCGATGTCCAGGAAGGGGTGGCCGACGGCGGCCTCCGCCCAGTCGAGCAGCGTGATCCGGCCGCCGGCCGGATCGACACCCCAGTTGCCCGGGTGCAGGTCACCGTGGACGAGCGTGTCACCGGGCGGCTGGGTGGCCAACTCGGCGCACCAGGACGGAATCCGGCGCAGCGCGTCGGCCCAGCCGCGGGCCTCCCGTGGCGTGAGGGCGTCCGGGAGCGGGGCGTCCGGCCCGAACACGTCCGCCCGTTCGGCCAGGGTCCGCGCTTCCCGCGCGAGTGAGTCCGCGCGGCGGTCCCAGCAGCCGAGCCCGGTCAGCTCCGCCGCCCCACCGGGCCGCTCGGTCAGCCGGCGCTGGAGCCCGGCGAGTTCGCGCAGCGCGTCGCCCCGGGCCCGGTCCGGCAGCCTGGTGCCGGGCAGCAGGCGGACTCCGCGCGTGCACCAGCCGGGACCGGGCAGGTCCGGGGCCAGCACGGTGGGCACGAGGCCGGGCCGGCGCTCGCCCAGCCGGGCGAGCAGCGGTCCTTCGTGGGCGAGGCAGGGCAGGGCCTGTTTGTAGTAGACGGGGCCGTGCGAGGTCGGGCAGCGCAGCACCGCGGACAGGACCCAGTTCTTGACCTCGGTGACCGGGCCGGTGCGGGTGATGCCCTCGTGGGCGAGCGCGGCGTCGATGCGTGCGGTCGCCGCGGTCGCCCAGCCCGGGTGCCGCCACGGCGCCGCCTCAGTGCCGGAAGAAACGCTCACCGGTCACGATCCAGCTGATGCCGTGCCGGACGCAGGCCTCCCGCAGCGCTTGGGCGTCGGTGCAGCCGCTGGGGGTCACGAGTTGGGTGACGCCCGTCCGTGCCGCCAGTTCCACCACCTCGACGAACGGGAAGTGGTTGTCGGCCGCCAGGGTGACACCGGTCAGGGGCGGTGTCCGGGACCAGTCCGGTTCGCGCCCGGCCAGCCGCGGATCGCGGAGGACACCGGCCAGCTGGTCGCGCACCGACGGCGTCAGGTCGCCCTCGGCGACGCGGGCCCGCCAGACGGCTCGCTGCGCGGCGTCCACATGGTCGGCGAAGCGCAGGGACAGCAGGTCGGGGTGGTGGCGGCGCTGCCAGACCAGCGCGCGGTGCGCCGCGAGGCGGGTGCAGTCCAGCCGGTGCTGCTGCCCCATGCCGATGCCGATCGTCTGCCCGCCGACGGCGAACACCATCGAGTTGGACTGGGCCTGCGCGACCGCGAGGACGGCCACCGCGAGGCTGTCCGGGTCGTGGAGGTCGCCGCAGACGGTGTGCAGGCCGCCGGCGAACCCGGCCCCGCCGGGGATCTCCCGGGTGAGCCGCAGCCCGTGCGTCTCCTGGACCTCCCGCCGTACGGGGGGAGGCGCGGGGGCCGGTCCGCGCAGCACGATGAACGTGCCGTCGTTGAACCGCCGCAGCCGGTCGGCGACTTCGGGGGCGTAGTCCGGGGCGATCACACCGACGGCGTTGGCGAAGAGGGACGGGTCGACGTCGCCGGTGACCGGGCGGGAGACGGCCACGAAGTCGGCGTACGCGTACTTGGGTGTGGTGCTGCGGGCCCGCAGGACGGCGCGGCCCACCGGGTCGGCCGGCAGCGGGCCGCGGTCGTGGAACTCCTCGGCACCGGGGGCCAGGGGCGTGCCGAGCGCGACACCGGCGGGCGAGGTGTGCTTCGAGGTGGCGCAGGCCGCCTCGCCGGTCTGCCGCTCCAGCCGGTCGGCCAGGTCCCTGGCGAGGAGCGCGTCCAGGACGTTGATGTACGACGGGACACCGGACAGCAGCTCGAAGGGCGGGTCGGAGACGGTGACCGGCTCGGCGTGCGCCGTCTCGTGGGGGTTCATGCCCCGGGACAGTGTGATCACGACGCCTGCCCCTTCCACGGGCGCACCGGTACGGAGGACCCGGCCGGGCGCGGGACGGTGCGGACGCGTCCGGTCCGCCGGGCGCCGCGCAGGGTGTCGAGGGTGCCGAGCTGCCAGCCGAGCTGCCACGCCAGTCGGGCACGGCCCGCCGGGCGCACGACCCCCGGGAGGAGTCCGGCCAGCCGGATCCACTGCCGGACGTGCTCGGCCCAGCCGGCCGGGTCGAGCCCCTGGCCGGCGAACTTCTCCCGCAGGACGACGGCGTCCCTGGCCTGGAACCGCGCGCGGCGCAGCCGGGCCAGGTGGGTGGTGCGCACAGCGACCGACACCACCGTGGCGGCGACGGCGATGCGCCGGCCGGCCAGCTGCGCCCGCCAGGACAGGTCGATGTCGGCGAGAGCGGGCAACTCCTCGTCGAAGCCGCCCAGTTCGTCGAAGAGTTCGCGGGTGGTCCCCATCAGGCCGCCGGGTACGTTCGGCAGGAACAGACTCGGCGTCAGCACGTCGCAGAGCTGGTCGGGTGGGGTGCTGCGCAGCACCCGCGGGGAGTTGAGCCGCCGGTAGTCGATGTCGGCGGTGACCATGCCGGCCCCGTCCAGTGCCGCCGCCATGGCGTCCAGGTAGCCGTCGGCCACCTCGTCGTCGGCGTCGAGGAAGAGCAGCAGGCGCGCGTCCGACGCCCGGGCGCCGGCGTTGCGGGCGGCGCCGGTGCCGCGGCGCGGGTGGTGGGCGACGATCCGCACGGCGGGCAGGACGTCGCGGTACCGGTCGACCGCGCCGGACAGGTCGTCGCGGGAGCCGTCGTCGACGACGACCACCTCCCAGTCGTACCGGGTCCGCTGGCGGGCCAGGGCGGCGAGCTGCCCGCCCACCAGATGCGCCGCGTCGTGGCAGGGAATGATGACGGCGATGTCCTTCACGGCCGCCCCAGCAGCTGCGGCGCGGGCGCCAGCCGGCCGTCGATGGTGTCGAGGAGTTCCGCCAGCCTGGCGTCGTCGTGGGCGCCGGCGGTGTTGCGGAAGACGTGCACGGGCGGCAGGTAGGGCGGCGGGTCCTCCAGCAGCAGCGTGCGATAGACGCCGCTCACCTGGTCGAGGGTGTAGCTGTTCTCGTAGTGGCGGATGCTCTTGGCGCGGGTGACCACGCGGTGCGCGGCCTCGTCGACCGGCACGTCGAGATAGATGATCAGGTCGGGGAAGCGGGTGCCGGCGGCGTGGTGGCGGTCCAGTGTCTCGCGGGCCGGTATCCCGTACAGCGCCTCCAGGTAGGCCGCGTCGCTGAAGACGTACCGGTCGGAGAGCACGGTGCGGTGCTCCAGCAGGTCGCCGATGGCCCGCGCCTGGAGCCGCTTGTCGCGGAAGTACGCGTCGGCGATCTCGGCGGGGGTGTGCCGGCGCGGCCGGTGCTCCCGGACGTCGATGATCACCCGGGCGGCCCTCGGGTCCAGCCAGGAGTGCTGCCCGATCCGGGACAGCGGGCGGCCTGTGCCGCGGACGTGGCGGGCGATGAGCCGTGCGGTGGTCGTCTTGCCGGATCCGTCGATGCCCTCAAGGGCGAGGAAGCGGTGTGGGCTGGTGGGCAGCAAGGGGTTCTCCGTACCTGCGAACGGTGGACAGGGAAGAGCGCGGGCGCCGGGCTCAGGGCATCCCGGGCGCGGTGGCCGCCGGTGGCCGGGCCGCGGGTGCGGTCAGGCCTTCCGCCCAGGCGAAGGCCGACTCCATCACCTGGGACATCGACGAGTACGTCCAGGAGCCGTAGCGGCCGAGGGCCGTCAGTCCACGCTCCGCCAGGAAGCCGAGGGCGCGTTCGGTGACGGCCTGGGCGGCGGGCGTGAAGACGACGTAGCCCGGGTCGGCGTGGAACACGCGCGAGGCGACGACCTCACCGCCGTCCAGCATCCCCACCGCGCGCACGCCCCGCAGGACCTGCGCGGTGAGTTCGGCGTCGGTCACGGCCGGCTCGCCGGAGGGTTCGACGACTTCGGCGAGCACGCCCCACCCGTCGGCCGGGGCCATGGCCGGGTCGAACTCGGTCATGAACACCAGGCGGGTGAAGGGCACGTCCGCGCGCGTGTAGTAGCGCCAGTGGCCGGTGCCCTCGGGGCGCGGGCCGCGCACCGCGAGCGCCACCGAGCGGACCCGGTTGCGCGGCAGCTCGCGGCAGGCGGCGACCAGGTCGGCCGGGGCTCCGCCGCACCGCTCGACCGTGTTCGGCAGCGGCAGGGTGGACAGGCACTCCCGGGTGTAGTGGAAGCGGACCGACCCCTCGGGTGTCCGTACCCGCACCAGGCGCCGCTCCGGGTCGATGTGCTCCACGGTGTGCCGCAGCCGCAGGTCGGCGACCCGGCCCGCCAGCGCCTCGGAGAGCACCTCCATGCCTCGTCGGCCGGGGCCGGACGGCCGGGGATACCAGCCGCGGGCGTTGTAGGGCGCGGTCACCGGCCGGGCCGGATCGGCGCCGCGCTCGACGTCCGCCAGGCCGGGCCGGGTGAGGTTCCAGTGGAAGCCGGAGGCGGACAGCTGGTTCAGCGGGCGCCGCCACAGCTTGGCGTTGTAGGGGAAGAAGAACAGGTCGCACAGGGTGCGTCCGAACGCGTTGAGCAGCAGCTCTTCGTAGTCGGCGGCGTCCCGGCGGTCTGTCCGCGCGGCCTCGGCGAAGTCGGCGAGGCAGGCGGCGCGGGCCTCCGGTTCGAGTCCCGCCAGGTGCAGCTGGACCGGGAAGCGGGTGGTCCCGGCGGCCGTCTCCACCCAGGCGACCGGGGGGCAGGGCCGGAGCGTCTCGCCGAGCAACCCGCGGATCCGCTCCTCCACGGAGGGGTGGCTGAAGTAGAGCAGGTGGATGACGTGGTCGAACCAGTACGCGCCCACCCGCTCGGTGCGGACCAGTCCGCCGGGACGGGGCTCGGCCTCCAGCACCGTGGCCCGGTCGCCGAGCAGCGAGCCGGCCGCGAGGCCGGCGAGGCCGCCGCCGAGGATCAGCACCTCGGTCTCGACGATCTCGTCGCGGCCGTGCGGCGGTTCGGGAGTGGGGTGGGACATCGCGGACGACCTCACATCGGTGCGCGGAGTCGGGTCGGGGCCAGGGGAGCGGGCCGTGCGGGTGGCCGGAGGCCGGCCACCCGCCGGCGGTGCACCGCGGCGACGATCAGGCGTCGGCCTGGGCGGCCTGCTCGTCCACGTGCTGCCACGGCTTCACCGAGACCGCGGACGAGTGGGCGGTCTCCGTGGCGCCGACCGTCTCCAGGTCGTAGGACTTGACCGCGTCGACGAACTCCTCGAATTCCAGCTCATTACCCTCGGACATGTTCCACCTCTTTCGTAGATGTGCGAGATGCGTGGGAGGGTCGAATTTCCCGCCCGCCGAAAAAGCTAGCAGCCCGCGAGAATCCACTTCAATGAATTCCAGGGGCGGAGATTTCCGATATCCGCAGCCGTGCTTTTCAGAGGTGCACGACGTCCGGGCCCACCGCCCGGCCGCTGGTGTCGAACATCAGCCGGGCTGCGTCGGCGATCGCGGGCAGGTCGTAGTCGAGATGCGGCTGGAGCAGCACGACCAGGTCCGCCTCGGCCACCGCGGCGTCCAGCGCCGCGACCCGCCGCAGAGTCCGCCCGCCGGCCGGCAGCCGCGCCACGTACGGGTCGTGGAAGGACAGCTCCGCGCCGAGGCCCACCAGGCGTTCGGCGATGGCCAGCGCGGGGGCGCCCCGCCCGTCGGCGACATCGGGTTTGTACGTGGCGCCGAGCAGCAGGATCCGGGCCCCCCGGACGCTGCGCCGCGCGTCGTTGAGCAGGTCGGTGACGCGCCCGACGACGTAGTCGGGCATGCGGTTGTTGATGTCCTGGGCCAGCTCGGTCAACCGCAGGGGATGGCCGAGACTGCGGCCCCGGAACGCCAGGTACCCGGGGTCCACGGGAATGCAGTGGCCGCCGACGCCCGGCCCGGGCCGGAAGGCCTGGAAGCCGAACGGCTTGGTGCCGGCGGCGTCGATGACCTCCCAGACATCGGCCCCCAGGCCGTGGCAGAACACCGCCAGCTCGTTGACCAGTGCGATGTTGACCTGGCGGTAGGTGTTCTCCAGCAGCTTCGCCAGTTCCGCCGCCGCCGGGGTGCTCACCGTCACCACCTTCTGCACGAGCCGGTCGTACAGCGCGGTGGCCGCGGCCGTGCACTCCGCGGTCACCCCGCCGACGATCTTGGGGGTGTTGGACAGCCGGAAGGCCCGGTTGCCCGGGTCTGTGCGCTCCGGCGAGAAGGCCAGCCGGAAGTCACGCCCGACGACCCGGCCGTCCACGGCCAGGATGGGCAGCAGGACGTCCGTCGTCGTGCCCGGGTACGTGGTCGACTCCAGCACCACCAGCGCCCCCGGCCGCAGCCGGGGTGCGATCAGCCGGGCCGCGTCGGTGACCGCGGTCAGGTCCGGCACCGAGTCGCGCAGCGGCGTGGGCACGCAGATCGCGATGGCCTGCGCCCGCGCCAGCACCTCCGGATCGCCGGTGGGGTGGAACCCCTGGGCACGTGCCGCCGCGACCTCGGCGTCGGAGATGTCGTCGACGTAGGAGAGGCCGGCCGCGAGGCGCGCCACCCGCTCCGGGTCCTGGTCGAGACCCGCGACCCGCATACCGGTGCGGGCCGCCTCGACGGCCAGCGGAAGACCGGCGTAGCCGAGTCCGATGACGACGAGATCGTACGGTCCGGCTGGTCCAGCCATGGCCCGACTCCTTCTCGTGACGGGGAGACGAAGCGTTCTTTTTCGGCTGCCGTAAGGGCGTCCGGCCCTCAGGCTTACCGGACCGCGCCGGCCGGCGGCGACTTCCTTGCGGATATACGAACCCCGGCCGGGCCGGATTTACGGAAATACGCAGGGAAGCGCTCCCCGGAAGGGGCGGAGCCACATAATTCGCCAGGCAATGGACGCGTACTGAACGGCCGAGCACGGGAGGTTTCTTGAACACCGAGACGAAAGCGGCGCCGGCCGGCACCGGGGCCGCTCCCCCGCCGTGCCGGATTCTGGGTTTCCGTGACCGGCACCCGAATGTCATGCCCGATGTCGCCGGGTTCCTGGCCCGCTGGGACAGCCCCGGCACCGCCCGGCGCCCGGCCCGGCTGCACCGCAGCGAGGCCGGCAACATCAACACCGTCGGGCTCCCGGGGATCCACGAGGCCGAGGATCTCGACCCGGCGCACCCCGACTGGCGGGCGGCCATCGAGGACGGTGTGTGGCCGTTGGTGCGCACCCTGACCTCCGACGGCTGGTCGCTGACGACGTACGACAGCTGCCAGGGACACGCCTATCGGGACCCGGCGCTGCCCCCGGCCCAGCGGCGGGTCGGGGTGCTGCCGCGCTCCGGCGCCGAACTCCTGGCGGTGGCCGCCGCGTTGTGCCGGGCGGTTCGCGCCGCCGCGCCCCTGGTGCCGGCACCCGTCCGGGTGTCGCTCAACCGGTGCCTGCTGACCTGCGGTCGCACCGGCGACGGCCACCCGGTGCTGGATCTGAGCCTGGACCGGGCCCCGGGAGCGGGCTGGGACGCCTATTTCGCCGCACTGGACGAGGCCACGGCCGCCCTCGTGACCTGCCTCGCGGCGGAGCGGCCGACGGCGGACGCCGGCTGCGGCTGCCGCTGAGCCCGAGGCCTCCCGGGGCCGGGCCCGAGCGCGCCCTCGCCACGACGGCGGGGCGCGCTGCCGCTCGTACCGGCGCCTCGGCTGAGATCGGCGACTCGGCTCAGGTCGGCGACTCGGCTCAGATCGGTGACTAGGCTCAGAGGGCGCTGCCGCTCGTACCGGCGCCTCGGCTCAGATCGGCGACTCGGCTCGGATAGGCGCCTCCGCTCAGGTCGGCGACTCGGCTCAGGTCGGAATCTCGGCTCAGATCGGCGACTAGGCTCAGAGGGCACTGTCACTCGTACCGGCGCCTTGGCTCAGATCGGCGCCTCCGCTCAGATCGGCGCCTCCGCTCAGATCGGCGACTCCGCTCAGGTCGGCGCCTCCGCTCAGATCGGCGCCTCCGCTCAGGTCGGCGACTCGGCTGAGGCCGGCGACTCGGTGGAGACCGGCAACTCGGCCGCAACGGGCAACTCGGTTGAGGCCGGCCCGAGTCGGCACAGACCCACAGGCGGGCCCGAGACCGACAGCCCGGCACAGACCCACACGCCGACCCACACCGACAGCCCGATACAGACCCACAGGCTGGCCCACACCGACAGCCCGGCACGGACCCACGCCCCGCCCCACACCGACAGCCCGGCACAGACCCACACGCCGGCACAGACCGACGGCCCGACCCACACCGACAGCCCGGCACGGACCCACCCGCCGGCACAGACGGTCAGGCCGGCTCAGACCGACAAGTCCAGCGTGCCGGCCCGTCGGGCGGGCACCGCGACCAGCCAGCGGAACGTGCCGAACGCGGCGAGCAGCCAGATCAGGCCGGTCAGCAGGGCCAGCGTCGCGGGCCACAGCGGTGCGGTCCAGCCGGAGCCCTCGTTGACCAGGCGCAGCGCCCGCAGCGTGTGGGTGAGCGGCACCGCCTGGGCGGCCCAGCGCACCGGGGCGGGCCAGTAGCCGAGGGGCACCTGGACACCGCAGAACGCCATCATCGCCAGATAGGCGCAGTTGGACACCACGTTCCGCAGGCGGGGCACGCTCAGCACGATCATGGCCAGGAACAGGCCGACGCAGTAGGTGGCCAGCGCGGTGAGCGCCACCAGGGCCACCACGCCCGGCACCTGTGCCGGGCGCCAGGTCACGCCGAACAGCGGCCCCAGCCCGAACAGCGCCACCAGGGAGGTGACGACCCCGCTGGCGGGCCAGTGCAGGCTGCGGCCGACGAAGACCCAGACGGGGTCGGCGGGGCCGGCGATCAGCAGGGACAGTGTCCCGGCCCGCCGCTCCCCACTGGTGCTCGCCACCACTGCCATGGTGTCGATGACACAGGTCATCAGCGCGTTGCCCAGGGCGAGATAGCGCACCGTCGCCGGATCGCCGAGGGCACGGCCGAGGCCGGTGAAGAAGACCACCTGGGCGAGCATCCGGCCGAGCCAGCCGAACAGCCAGCTGCGCCAGCTGTAGGTGGCGCGGAAGTCGGCCAGGGCGTTGAGCAGGCCGTAGCGCACGAGCAGCGGGGCGGTGGGGTAGGGGGGCCGGGAGGGCGTGGCGGCCGGTGAGGGCGTGGGGGACGGGGCGTACGAGGAAGGCAGGGACATGCGGACTCTCACCAGCTCTCTCAGGTGTGGCTCAGCGTGCCGGTCCTGCGGACCCGCCGGAGTACGGCCGCCAGCAGCAGGGCTCCGGTGACGTAACCGAGCAGTCCGAGGACCGCCACGGCCGTGATCCGCAGCAGCGGCTGGTGCATGGCCGGAGCCGCCAGGCCCTCCCGCAGCAGGTCGGCGCTCCAGCTGAGGAAGATCACCCGGCCGGCGGGCCGGAGCCACTCGGGGAGCGTGGTGACCGGCACGAGCACGCCGCTGAGCAGGAACACCGGGTAGTTGAGCGTGTTCTGCACGATGCGGGCGGACGGCAGCAGCACGAACAGCGGCGACAGGATGCTCGCGGTCGCCGCCATGGCCGCCGCGGTGGCCAGCGTTCCGGCGGCCAGGGCGAACGGGTGCGGTACGGCGATCCAGCGGCCGAAGAAGAGGCCCGCCGTCAGCCACGCCTCCAGCATGGTCGAGGTGCCGAGCAGGCTGACCGCGCAGATCCGGCCGACGATCACCCCGGAGAGCCGGCCGGGGGCCGCGATCAGGCCTTCCAGTGTGCCCTGGTTGCGTTCGTCGGTGATCAGCTCGCCGGCGACGCCCAGGGCGAGCGCCCACTGTCCCATCAGGGTGGGGGCGACGATCGCGTAGGGCGCGATGTCGTGGCGGCCGGCGTGGTCCGCGATGGACAGGAAGACCGCAGTGAACAGGGGTGCGGTGCACCAGACCTGGAGGGTGCCCGGGGAGCGGGGCGCGAGCCTCAGCTGGAAGCGCAGGGAGGCCAGGAACAGGTTCATGAGGAGACCGCCATGCCGCGTCCGCCGACGAGACGGAGGTAGACCTCCTCCAGACCCGGCGGCGCGGTCGTCACCCGGTGCACTCCGGCCCCGGCCAGCAGGCCCAGCGCCTGCGCCGCCGCCGCGGAGTCGCGCGTCTGCGCCTCCAGCCGGCCGGTGCCGGGATCGTGGCGGACCTCGACCACGCCGGCGACCGCCTCCAGTGCCGGTACGAGGCCGGCCGGCACGTCCTCGGCCACGATCCGCTCGTATCCGGACAGCAGGCGGCCGATGGCGGCCGGGTTCTCGGTCACCACCGGCCGTCCGCGGTCGATGAGCGTGACCCGGTCGCACACGGCGGCGGCCTCCGCCATGTCGTGCGTCGTCAGCAGGACGGTACGCCGCTCGGCACGCAACTCGGCGACGAGCGCCCGGAAGTCGAGCGCGGCGACCGGGTCCATGCCGACCGTGGGCTCGTCGAGGATCAGCACGCGCGGGTCGCCGACGAGGCCCCGGGCGAGGTGCAGGCGCTGTTTCATGCCCCGGGAGAAGGTGTCGACCCGCGACGCCGCACGCTCCGCCAGGCCCACCCGGTCCAGCAGTTCTTCCGTCCGGGCCCGCAGTGGCCGGCCGCGAAGTCCGTACATCGCGCCCCAGAACCGCAGGTTCTGCCGCGCGTCGAGCCGGCCGTACAGGCCGCGGTCCCCGCCGAAGACCAGCCCGATGGACCGGCGGACGGCGCGGGCGTCGCGCACCACGTCGTGGCCGAGGACGGTGGCCCTGCCCGCCGTCGGCTCCAGCACGGTGGTGAGGATCCGGCACAGCGTGGTCTTGCCGGCACCGTTGGGGCCGAGCAGACCGTGCACCTCGCCCGCTCCGACGGTCAGGCTCAGCCCGCGCAGGGCGTGCACCTCCTTCGCCGCGCCGCCGCGCCGGTCGGTGTAGGACCGGGTGAGGTCCTCCATGACGATCGCGTCCACCGTCGCCGCCTCCTGCCGCCTTTCGTCGTTGCCGCGCCTGCCCGGGGACCACCACGGTGTGCGGGGCACCCGGGCGATGCCGGCCGGTGCCGGGCCCGTCACGGAACGGCCCGTCACGCCGGGCTCCGGACGGCCCGCCGTCGCGGACTCCGTACGGCCCCTCACAGCGGGCTCTCCCAGAAGCAGTGGTCGACGGACCAGCCGGCGCGGAGCAGGCCTTGGAGCACCGTCTCCGCCCGCCGGCCCTCCGCCGGTTCGTGGGGATGCACCACGTGGCCGCAGAGCTTGCGGCCACGGACCGCCTCCGCGACGGCGGCCACCAGTGCCGCGGTGGCCGCGCCGCGGTGCTCCACGGGGTCGATGAGGATGTCCACGAGTTCGGCGAACGCCTCACCGGTGACCTCGTCCCGTTCCCCGGTCAGCACGGTGCCGTGCCCCACCGGTTCGCCGGCGACCTGGGCGATGAACGACCGCCTGGCGGGGTTCGCCATGATCGCCGCGATGCCGGTGTGCCCGGGGTCGACCTCGTGTCCCGGGTAGGCGTTGCGGAAGGCCTGGACCAGCCAGGCGTGCACGCGGGGGTCGTCGGCGGGGGTGGCGGGGCGCACGCTCACCGCCGTACCGGCCGGGACGGCGGTGGTGCCGCCGTGGCGGATGTAGGTCAGCCGGGGCTGCCACGGTCCGGCCGGTCGGACGTCCCCGGCCGACCGGAGCAGCACCGAGGTGGCGCCGGGGTGCCGCTCGCGCAGCCGGCGGCGCAGCGTGGCGAGGGCCAGGGCGTCGCCGGTCAGCCGCGGGTCGCAGTACTCGACGAGCACCTGCGGACGGCCGCTGATGGGATCGTCGCAGCGGTCGGCGACGTAGGCGAGTCCGCGCACCTCGTCCGCCAGCCCGGCCCGCCGCGCCCGGTCGAGGTAGTGCTCGACGGCGTTCACCGCGGCTCCGGGCGGACCACGGCCCGGAAGCCGTCGAGGACCTGTGCCGCGGCCTGCCGCAGGTCCTCACCGGTCACCCCGGCGAGGAACTCCACTTCGGCGGCCGGCGACCAGGCGGCGGGGCCGCCGCTGCGCATCGCGAGGAACCGAGCGCACTCCAGCGGGTTGTCGACGGAGGTCAGGATGCGCATCTGCGCCTGGCGGCGGGCCGAGGCCAGGTCGTCCGGCTTGGGGCCGTCGGCCGCTATCTCCTCCAGCGCGGTGCGGATGACCCGCAGGGCGTCGGGGCCGTTGCCGGGCTCGACGCCGGCCAGCACCCGCCAGGCGCCGGTCTCGCCGTAGCCGCGGTTCCACGCCTGGAAGGCGTAGGCGAGCCCGGCCTCCCCGCGCAGCCGGCGGTAGAGCAGCGAGGAGGGGCTGGAACCGAGCAGTTGCGCGAGGACGTTGAAGTGCGGTCGGCGCGGATCGTGGTTCGGCACCGAGCGGCCCCCCGCGCACACCCACGCGAACTCATCGGGCCAGGCGGGCGGTTCGGGTGTGCCGGAGGCGGGCAGCGGGAGCGGCGCGGGCGCGGCGGTGCCGATCGTGGCCAGGACGTCCCGGTCGATACCGGCGGCCAGCGGGTTGATCGCCTCGGGGACACGGGGTCCGACGACGATGGCGGTCAGGGACGCCGGCAGCAGCCGTCGCGCGTGTCCAGCGGCGACGGCCGCCACGTCCATCCTCTCCACGTCCGTCGCCGTGCCGCCGACCGGGCGGCCCAGGGGGTGGTCGGGGAACAGGTGGGCGAGGAAGGCGTCCTGCACCACGTCGCCGGGGTCGGCCGCGGCGGTGGCGAGTTCCCGGAAGACGGCACGCTTCTCCTGCGCCAGCGTCTCCTCGCCCAGGCGGGGCTGGAGCACCGCCTGGTACAGCAGGCCCGCGATCTCCTCGGCGTCGTCGGCGTGCACCCGGGCGTGGAACAGCATCCGGTCGAGGCCGGTCTCCGCGTTCGCGTAGCCGCCGAGCCGCTCGACGTACTCGCTGAACGACGGCACGGCGCCCACCGGCGCCGACATCAGCACGTGTTCCAGTACGTGGGCCAGCCCGCACTCCCCGGCCGGGTCGTGCCGAGAGCCGTACGTGGACGCCAGACACACGGTCGTGGTGCTCAGCCGCTCGTCGACGAGCGCGATGACGGGTACCGGGCCTTCCACCCTGCCGAACTCGTACACAGCAAACCCTCCTTGAAAAAGTCGTCGCGTCTCTTACGTGCGCCGGCGCGAAGCGGAATGCCGCCACCCGGAGGTGGCGGCATCCGGTGTTCCTCCCGCTTTTCAGCGGTCCTGCGGCTTCACCTTGTCCAGACGCGGACGCAGGATCGAGGCGTGGTTCGCCATGGTGTACCTCCTCAGGAGTGGACGGAATCCGACGGCAGTGACCGTAGCCAGCCCGAATCGGCGACGGCAACAGGCATTTCTGCATTCCGCACCCGGAATTCTCCGCAACGTCTCCCGGACGGCAGCGCACTGCTGATTCCGGAAATCCGCTCTGCCGTTTACGGAAAAAGCGGGCCGGTGCCGGATCGGCCGCCGTTAGGCTCCGCCCGTCCCTGCTTCGACGCGTCCCCCCGGGAGTGGACTTGCGGTTGTCAATGGAGACGGTGCGCGCGGTGCTCGGCGTCGCCGAGGACATACGGCTGGGTCTCGTCCTGGAGCGGGCGGGCCGCCGGGAGCACCGGCTGAGCGGCACGGTGTGCTCGCTGGCGGCGGTGGAGGGCGCGCGGCTCGGCCGGCTGGGCGAGGCCCTGCTGGCCGCCGAGCATGCCCGGCACGAGGAGTACGGCCGCCTGGCGGACCTGGCGCGTGGGTGCGGGCGGGCGGAGGTGCTCAAGGGCGCCGCTCTGGAGCGGCTGTATCCCCAGGGTGTCCTCAGGTCGAGCCGGGACGTGGACCTGCTGATGCCTGACGAGGACGCGCTGTGGCGGGCGGTCGCGGCCGTCGCCGCCTCCCGCCCGGTGGACGAGGCCCGGGTGAGCATGATCGAGAGCCCGGGCCGCAGGGACTGGGCGGTCGCCCTCAACTGGCCCTCGCCCGAGTCCGATCTGGACCACCCGTACGCGGTGGAGTTCTTCACGGCAGCGTTCGTCGGCGACCACGCGACGGTCCCGGTCCGTCCCGGCCGCCCGGACGATCCGCTCCTCGCCGGGCTGCTGCTGATCGCCGAGGAACTCTTCCAGCAGCCGCCACGCGGTCGCGATCTGGTCGACACGGCTCTGCTCCTGGCAGCTCTGCCGGAGGCGGAGCGCGGCGCACTGCGCAGGGCCGCGCGGGACTGGTCGCTGGCACCCGAGCTGCACCAGCTCGCCGAACGGGTCTGCGGCGTCCCGCGGTTGTCGACGCCGGCCGCGCGCTGGGTGGCCGCCGAGCTGGCGGACGAGGCGGAACGGGAGCGGGCCAGGCGCGCCGCCGTGGCGTCCGCACCCGGCGGCGGCACCAAGGTCCGCTACGGCCTCTTCCTCGGAGAGGCGTTGCGCAGTGTCCCGGCGCGGGTGGAGGAATCCCCCGGGCTGACCGTGCTGCGCTGCCCGGTCGGCGGTTTTCTGCTGGTGGACGACCTCCTCGTCCCGCAGGAACTGGCCGAGGCGGCCCTGGCCCGATATCCGGAAGCGGTCCTGCCGGACTGAGAAACCCGACCGTCATCGAACCTCAGGAGCAGATCCCATGAGCGAAGCCCCCGTCCTGGGCCAATGGGTCGGCGACACCGACGTCTTCTTCGAGAAGTACTGGCGCCGCCTGCCGCAGCGCTTCACCCCGGAGGGCGGAGCGTCCAGTCCCTTCGCGCTGACCGACGTCGACCAGGCCCTGGCCACCGGATTCTTCCGCGAGCCGTACATCGAGATGTGGGCCGACGACAACCGGCTGCCCGCCCGCAAGTTCACGGCCTCCCGGACCGTCGCCCGTGCCGAACCGGGAGGCTTCGCCGATCCGGCGAAGATCCGCGCCCTGCTCGACGCGGGGGCGACCCTGCTGCTGCGCTGCATCGACCAGTGGCACGCGCCGACCCGTGCCCTGCTGCGCGCGCTCGCCGGCGAACTGGGGCTGGCCGTCGAGGCGTTCTACTTCGTCACGCCCGCCGGACGGGCGGGGCTGCCGCTGCACCGTGACGACGCCGACGTCCTCGTCGTCCAGGTGGCGGGCAGCAAGAGGTGGAGCGTGCACGAGGGACCGGCCGACGGCCACTGGCACGCGGGCCGGGTGGCCGGCCACGAGCCGCAGCCGGCCGAGGTGCTGACGGCCGTCACACACCCCGGCGACGTCCTGTACATCCCGCGCGGCTTCGCCCACCGCGCCCACGGTCAGGACGGGCTGTCCGCGCACTTGTCGCTGACGGTCCGGGAGATCGGTGTGGCCGACCTGTCCTGCGGTCTCCAGCGGGTCGCGCTCGGCGACACCGGGAGCGCGCTGCCGCCGCTGCCGGTCACGGAGGAGGCGATCACGGCCGCCGCGGCGGCCCTGCTGGAGGGGGCGCGCCGGCGCCTGGCCGCCATGGACCCGCAGGACCTGGTGGCGTGGGCGCGGCGGGCCCGCCTCGACGCGATGCCGACGCCTCCGGCGGACCTCTCCCTGACGGCCCTGGCGGCTTCGCTCACCGCGTGACGCCGCCCTGCCCCGCGCGGGGAGCAGGCCACCCCCGCGCGTGGTGGCCGGTGTTCGGAGGGGCGGCGAGGCCGAGGCGGCACGGTCCGCAGCTGCCGGTCGCGGCCGAGGCGCACACGCCCGGCCCTGCCCCGGGGCAGCGGCGCCGCGATCCATCGCGAATTCCGGAATCCGTGGCAGGGAATGCGAAAAGGCATCCCGACCCGCAGACCGGGCGCGCCTTTTCATCGTCAAGGCGCATGTCCGTCATCGTGCCGGGCCGGCGGCCCGGCCACCACAGTCCCGAGAACACGGGACAGCCGGCCCGCTCCTCGGGCGGCCTGGAGGTCCCTGAGCGATGGCGTCGTAGGTGCCACCGGTGGGAAGCCGCCTGCTCGCCACGCGCCGGCCGCGTGGTTTTCATCGGCTCCCCTTTCACCGGGTTCCTGCGGAATCCGGTATGCGGCGACGGGGTAAAGCCAGGCCGGCCCGTGGCGCGTACCGACCGCCGCGCTTGACCGGCCATCCGGGGTATGAAATAACCTTCCCGCCGGGTGTCAGGCTGGATTTCACGCGCGTTCCCCCCGGCGAAATCCTGGTTCCGCGCTGCCGGAAATCTCACACGTGCCGGAGGGAAGAGCAGTGGAATGCGGGTGCCGGCCTTTCGTCCCCCTCGTCCGTTTCGCGGGCCCGGCCGGCGGCAAGGCGGCGGGACTGCGGCGTCTGATGACGGCGGGACTGCCGGTCCCCGAGACCTGGGTGATCACCGACGCCCTCCTGGAACGGACCTCGGACGGGTGCCTGAGCGCCGGGGCGCGGGCCCTGGTGGACACCGCCCTGCACGGCGCCCCGGCGGTGGTGCGCAGCTCGGCCGAGAACGAGGACGTGCCGCTGGCGACCGGGGCCGGGGTGTACCGCAGCCATCTGGACCGGCGCACCCCGGAGGAGATCGTGTCGGCCGTGCGGTGGGTGCGCGCCGCACGGGCGGAGGCGGACGCGCGGGCCTACCACCGGATGCGGCGCGGGAGCGGCGGCGGACGGGTCCACGTGCTGGTGCAGCGCATGATCGACTGCCGGACCTGGGGGGTGCTCTACACCCGTGACCCGGTGTCGGACGAGCCGGGCATGCTGGTGGAGTCGAGCCGGGGCACGAGCGTTCCGGTGGTCGCCGGGCTGGGCTGCGAGGAGTCCTACGTCCTGCCGCCGGCCGCGGCGGGGGTCGCCGGGCCGGCGTCCTGGGAGCTGGACGGCCGCCCGCTGCCGGACCTGTTGTGGCGGCTGGGCGGCGTGCTGGAGCGGGAGTTCGGCGGTCCCCTGGACGTGGAGTGGGGCGAGGACGGGCAGCGCCTGTGGGTGTTCCAGGCCCGCTCACTCGCCCCCGCCGGCCCGGTGCCGGCGGCCCGGTACCGCCCGCGACCGCCCTCGACGGCGCTGCGGGTCACTCCCCTCAGCCGCGGGTACGCCGTCGGGATGCCGGTACCGCCCTCCCCGGGACCGGTGCGACCGGGCGCGATCGTGCGGCTTCCCGTCCTGCCGACGGCCGGTGAACTGGAGGGGCTGCGGCGGGCCGCGGGGCTGGTCGTCCACGCGGGCAACGTGCTCTCCCACTCCGGGGCCCTGTGCCGGGAGGCGGGGCTGCCGGTCGCGCTCGCTCCCGGCGGGTTGCCGGGCGACTGGGCGGGACCGGTGCTGCTGGACGCGGTGGCCGGCGCGGTGGCACCGCTGTCGGCGCTGCCGCCGCGCGAGCGGGCGGCGGCGGTCGCGGCCGTCCAGTTCCGCGCCGGGCTCCGGCCGGAACGGGACGGCGGACCACGGTACCCGGCGCCGCTGCACGCCGGCCGGCGCCGTCAGTCGGTGGGGCACCGCCGGCCGCCCGCCACGGCGCGGCGACGGGCCGCCGGACGGGCCGAACTGTGGCTGGCGGAGCGGCACATGTCCGCCTTCGCCGGGGGCCGTGCCGTGCTGCTGTCGGTCGCCGGCACCCCCCGGGTCCGCTTCGGCCGCGCGGGCGGCGCGGGCGTGGAGGTGGCCGTACCGTCGTGGCGGGCCGGTGGCGCGCTGCTTGACCGGCTCGGTTTCCGGCGGGTCCGCCGTGTCGGGAAGTCGGCCGTCCGGCACGGGGGAACGGGCCGGTGACCCGCCGTGTGGTGATCTTGTCCGACTGCACGGACGTGGCGGCGGCCGAGCTGCAACTGGCCGTGGACCGGGCGGTGCTGGAGACCGACCGCACCCTGTCGGTGCAGGTCGGTCCGCTGGTCCCGGTGCTGCCGTACTCGGTGCTCAACACGGCGTTCCTCACCCGGCTGATCGCGGATTCGGCCGCCCCGGGGACCGTGCTCATGGTCGTGGTCAACAGCCGGCCGGAGCGCACCGAGCGTCTCGTCGGCCGTACCGAACGCGGCGACCTGTTCTTCGCCGGGGCGAACACCGGCGCCCTGGGCTGGCTGGCGGCGGACCTGGGCGTGCGCGAGTGCTACGAGCTGACCGACCCGGGATTCGTGCCCTTCGGCGGCAAGTTCGTCCACGCGCCGGCCGTCGGCGCGCTGGCGGCCGGGACGCCGCTGGCGCGGCTGGGGAGTCCCTTCCCGGCCGGCCGGATCCGCCGGCTGCTGCCGCAGGAGGGAACCGTCGTCCACGTCGACAACTTCGGCAACGCCAAGTTCCCGCTCGCCGCGGACGGGTTGCGGTTCGGCGACCGGCTGCGGGTGGGCGTCGGCGACCGTGTCCTGGACGCGGTCTACTGGAAGCGGATGATGGACCTGGCCGACGGCACCTGGGTGGTCTACCCGGGCAGTTCGCTGGGGCTGCACGAGCTGGGCCAGGTCCGCGCGGCGGGGCTGCACGGCCTCGGCTGCGCGGTGGGCGACCGCGTCCGGGTCGACGTGGCCGACCGCTCCGGGCGGCCGTTCGGGGCCGGCTGACCGGGGTGGCGATCCGGCCGCGCGGGCCGCCGGGACGGAGCCCGCCGCACGCCCTCGCTCCGGCGCGCCGCGTCCCCCGTTATCGCCGGTAAAACTATTTTATACAAGCCTCTTTTCCAAACCGAGGCCGTGATAGCTTACCCGCGAACTGCGCATATCACTCCGGCAACCACCCGCTAGGAGCCGACCGAATGATTGGCCTGCCCCCGACCAACGCGTCGCTCCATTTCTCTCTCTTGGGTGAAGTCAGGGCATACCGCGGCGAAACAAGGTTACCGGTGGGAAGCCCCCAGCAGCAGGCCATGCTCACCGTGCTGCTGCTGAGCGTCGGCCAGTCGGCCACGGCCACCGACCTGCTCAGCGGCCTGTGGGGGGACAAGGGTCCGCATTCGGCCATTACCACCCTGCGTACCTACGCTTGGCGGCTGCGCAAGGCGCTGGAGAACGACAGCAGGACGCCCCGTGTCCTGATATCGCTGGGCGACGGCTACCGGCTGAATCTCACCGGTTCCACGGCCGATTTCCTCATGGCCGAGGAACTGGCCCAGGACGCCAGACGATTGCGGCAGTCCGGCGATGTCGAGGGCGCGTTCCAGCGGCTGGAGCAGACGCTGGCGCTGTGGCGCGGGACCCCGCTGACGGCCGTCCCGGGTCCGTTCGCCGAGCGCGAGCGGGAACGTTTCGAGGAGTTCCGGCTGCGCCTCCAGGAGGAGCGGATCGACGCGGCGCTGGCCATGGCCCGCGGTCCCGAGCACACCGCGGAACTCGTCTCCCTGGTGCAGGCGCATCCGCTGCGCGAGCGGCTCGTCGGACTGCTGATGCGCGCCCACTACCAGTCCGCGCGGCAGGCGGAGGCGCTGGCCGCCTACCGGCGTACCCGTCAGCTGCTCATCGACGAACTGGGGATCGAACCCGGTCCCGAACTGAAGGCCCTGCACGACGCGATCCTCCAGGGCAGCCTGGAGGAACAGCCCGCCGCACCGGGCAGGACCGTCACGCTCCACCCGCCCGACACCGCGGCGGCCGACACCGGCACCGGCGCCCCTCCTCTCTCCCCGGCCCCCGAGGACGAGACCGGCCGTACGGGCGTCGGCCTGGTGCCCGTCCCGGCCGGGGACGCGGCCGTCGCGCCCTTCCGGGCACTGGCCCCCGTCCCCGCCCAGCTCCCCCCGGGCCCGGCCGACTTCACGGGCCGGGCGCACTCGACGGTGACCCTGTGCTCGGCGCTGAACGTGCCGACCCGCACCTTCCTGCCCATCGTCGCCCTGGTCGGCATGGGCGGCGTGGGCAAGACCAGCCTCGCCCTGCATGTGGCCCACCAGGTGAGGGACTTCTACCCGGACGGCCAGCTGTACGCGGATCTGCGGGGCGCCGGGGAACCGGCCGCCCCGGAGACGGTGCTGGCCGGGTTCCTGACGGCCCTGGGACTGGCGCCCGTGGCGATCCCCGAGGGGGTGGAGGCCCGGACGGCCCTGTTCCGGACCATGACCGACCGGCGCCGCATCCTCGTCGTGCTCGACGACGCCCGGGACTCCGCGCAGGTCCGCGCGCTGCTGCCCGGAACGGCCATGTGCGGGGTGCTGATCACCAGCCGGACCCGGCTGGCGGGGCTCCCCGCGGCCGTACAGACCGAACTGCCGCCCTTCTCCACCGACGAGGCGCTGGACCTGCTGGCCCTGATGATCGGCCGCGAGCGGGTGGACGCCGAACAGCACAGCGCCGTCACGCTCGTCTCCCAGTGCTCCCTGCTGCCGCTCGCCGTACGGATCGTCGCCACCCGGCTGGCCGCCCGGCCGAACTGGTCGATCGCCTCGATCGTCCAGCGCCTCGCCGACGAGCACCGGCGCATCGACGAGCTGAAGGTCGGCGAACTCACCGTCGACGCGGTCTTCGAGGTGGGATACCGGCAGCTGACCGGCGAACAGGCCCGCGTGCTGCAACTGGTGTCCATCGTCGAGACCTCCAGCCTCTCCGCGAGCGCCGCGTCCGCGCTGCTGGGTGTCGGCCAGCCGGAGGCGGAGGAACTCCTCGAAGGTCTCGTGGACGTCGGCATGCTCCAGTCCCCGGCCCCCGGGGTGTACCGGTTGCACGACCTGCTGCGTGCCTTCGCACGGCGCAAGGTCACCGGTGACCTCCTCCCCCTGCTGCGCCCGCTGGTGTCCTTCCAGCTGGCCTCGGCACTCTCCGCGTTCGAGCACGTGGTCGCCGGCGACCCGGTACGCGGCGCGCTCCAGCCGCGCGAGGCCACCGGACTGCGCTTCACCTCGGTCGAGCAGGCGCGGTCGTGGGCCGTGGCCGAGGGCGAGAGCGCGCTGCTGCTGGCCGCCCAGATCGCCGGCGCCGTCCTGTCCCGGCCCGCCGTCGAGGCGGACGGTCACCGGCTCGGCGGCGACCTGCTGCGCTCGGCCGTCTCCCTGTGCATCGCCCTCAGCCCGTTCCGGACGGACCTGCACACCTGTGACTGGGCCGGCGTGTCCCGCCTGTTCACCACGGCCGCGGCGCACTGCGACGACCTGACGGCCGAGGCCCGCGCGCACTTCCTGAGCGGCAACAACGCTCTGGCCACGTGCCAGCTCGCCGAGGCGGAGCACGAGACAACGTTGGCGATCCAGCAGTGCCAGGCCACCGACGACATCGTCATCCAGCGGCAGGCACTCAACGACCTCGGTCTGGTACGGCAGTTGCAGGGCCGCTACGAGGAGGCGATCGCCTGCTTCGACGAGGCCGTCGCCCTGGCCCGGCAACTGGGCCACCGCTCCGGTGAGGCGACCTCCGTCATCAACAGCGCGCTGGTGCGGGTCTACAACGGGCAGCCGGCGGACGCCGTGGAGATCTGCGACCGGGTGCTGCGCGACCGGCTCGCCGACCACGACAGCGCGAGCATCGCCTACGCCCAGTACGTCCTCGGATTCGCCCACCACACCCTGGAGGACTTCGACACGGCCGTGGGGCACTACGAATCGTCCCTGGCCATGTCGACGCTGCTGGGCCTGCGCGGCCACGAGGCCAACGCCCGCTTCCGGCTGGCGAAGACGCTGCTCGCCGTCGGATCGCTGCAACGCGCTTTCGAGGAGGCGTCCGCCGCGGCCTTCCTGTGCGAGACCATCGGCGACACCCGGAACCAGGCGCACGCGCTCCTGGTGCTGAGCGCGCTGCACGAGCGGCTCGGTGACCCGGGCGAGGCGGAGCGCTCCCGGACCCGGGCGCAGGAGATGTTCGCCCGGCTGGGGCTGGCCCCCGACGGCACGGCTCCGGCCGGCCCGGAGAGCATGTCTCCCGCGGCCGGCCGGGGCACCCCGGGCGTGACCGGGGCCGGGGTGGTCACCTCAGCTCGATAACCACCCGGACGGGGGCTCCTGGAAGGGCACCTGGCGTGCGGTGGCGGCTTGCCCGCGCCGCTGCACCGCACGCCAGGGGCTGCGCGAGGCGACGACGAACAGGTTCACCCCCCGAGCCGCGGAGTCCGGGTCCACGAGTAGTTCCTTCTCCATGTTCAGCACCCGGCGGAAGACGGCTCCGTCGCTCAGGTACTCCTCGGTCAGGGGTCCGCCGTTCGCCGCTCCCGGGCGCGTGTCCGGCAGCACCAGGCTCGGGAAGCCGACCAGCAGATCGACGGTGAGCCCGGCGGCGTAGTGGATCGCCCGGATCTCGCCCGGGGTGAACAGGTGCCGGTAGGGCTCCGCCGCGCGCACCCAGCGCTCACCGGTCAGGCTGATCTCGGCGTCCTCGACCCGCCCGGCGGCCAGGTCGAGGGAGGCCGCGTACCAGCGGCTGGGCAGGAACGAGGCCATCACCCCGTTCTCCGTGAGGAGCGTGGCCAGTGAACGGACCACGGCGGCGGGATCGTCCACGAAGCCGAGCACGTGGTGGGTGTTGAGGATGAGGTCGAACCGGCGGTGGCCGAAGTGCTCGGCGGCCGTCTCCACCTTCCCCAGTCCGTGCGCCACCCGGTCCGCGTAGCCGTGCCGCGCGCTGCGGCCCTCGGCCAGCGTCAGCATCTCGGGCGTCATGTCGTACAGCACGCCGGTGGCGTCCGGCCGCTCGACCGCGAGGCGGCAGCTCCATCTGCCGGTGCCTCCGCCGGGCTCCAGGAAGGAGAATCCCGGGGGCAGCCGGGTGAGCACGGACTGCTGCAGCGTGGTCCACAGCAGTTCGTCGCTCAGCTCCCCGAAGAATCCTCTTCCTCGCTCGTCATAACTCCTCGCCTTCTCCGCGAAGTACCCCTGGACGTCGACGGCTTCCCTCGTTGTCATCCCGCACTCAGACCTCTCGCCGCCTCGTCAGGCGAAGACGGCGTCCACATGGTTGGTTTCCGGACGGCAAGATCACGGGTGCGTACACCTGCGGCTGTCGGTACGGGACGGCTGCGGGCCCGGCACGGACGGCCTTCCCGCTCCCCTCACCTCCCGGTCGGCAACGCGGTCCGTGGTCGGCGGAACCACTCTAGACACTCCGCATCGACGTGGCGTCAACGGCCGATCTCCGCGGCCGTCGATCGCCCGGGTTCTGCCCGTTCGGCGGCTTCCTGGACGTGGATCGCGGTGAGTGTGGGGATCCGGTACCAGTCGTCGGCGTCCGCGGCGCCCCCGAGATGCTCGATGAGATAGACGTCCGCGAGGTCCTCCAGCAGCTTCCCGGCCGTGCCGCGGTCGACGCCCAGCACCCGGGACGCGAACCTCGCGTGGAACGGGCCGGCGACGCTGCGGGCGAGCGCGAGCAGCAGCGTCCGGTGTTCCGTGGACAACTGGCACAAGGCGGCCTCGATGCCGGCGCGCACACTCAGCTCACCGTGCACGAGTTCGTCGAGCCGGCGCCGGGGGTCGGCCAGCCGGGCCGCCATGGTCTCCAGCGACCAGTACGGACGGCCCGCCATGCGCGCGCCGACGATCCGCAGCGCCATCGGCAGACCGCCCGTCAGCTCGGTGATCCGGTGCGCCGCCGTGGGCTCGGCGCGGACCCGCTCCCATCCGGCGGTGGCACCCAGCAGTTCCAGGGACTCCGCCTCGTCCAGGGCTCCGAGCTGCACCAGTACGGCTCCCGGCGGGACCGCGGCCCGGCGGCGGGAGGTGAGCAGGACGCCGCAGGACGAGCCGCCCGGCAGCAGGGGGCGGATCTGCGCCTGGGTGGCGATGTGGTCGAGGAACACCAGCACCCGCCGGTCGGCCAGCAGGCTCCGGTAGAGCGCGGCGCGCTCCTCGGTGCCGGCCGGTACGTCCGCGGCGGGCACGCCCAGTGCCAGCAGGAACCGCCGCAGGATCCGGTCGGGCGGTGCCGCGTAGGCGCTGCCGCCCAGGTCGGCGAAGAGCTGCCCGTCCGGGAAGTGACTGTGCGACAGTTCGTGCGCCACCCGCAGGGCGGTGACCGTCTTCCCCGTTCCCGACGCCCCGGCCAGGCACACGACCGGCAGGTGCCGGCCACCGCCCCGGCCGGTGACACAGGCCTCCGTGACCAGGGCCAGCGTCGTGCGCCGGCCGACGAAGTCCCCGATGCCGGGCAGGAGTTGCCGGGGTACGGCCGTCCGGGTCACGGTCTCGGTCACCACCGCGGTGCCCGGCCAGTCCAGGGCGGGGTCGCGGGCGAGGATGCGCGCCTCCAGCCGGGCCATCTCCTCGCTCGGCTCCAGCCCCAGTTGTTCCACGAACTCACGTCGTCCGTGCCGGCAGACGTCCAGCGCCTCGGCCGTACGACCCGACCGGTGCAGCGCCTGGACGAGCTGGAGCCGGGGCAGTTCGCGCAGCGGATGACGGGCCACCCGCTCGATCAGCTCGCCGATCACCTCGCTGTGCCGGCCGAGCGCGAGGTTCCATTCGACGCAGTGGTCCATGGCGCGCTGGAACTCCTCGTCCAGGTGCACCACCCTGCTCTGGATCACCTCGCTGTCCACGTCCGCGCAGCCGGGGCCCTTCCAGTGGGCGAGCGCCTGCCGCATCAGGGCGATGGCCTCCTCGTAGCGGCCCTGGCGGGCCCGTTCCGCCGCCTTCGCCGACGACGTCCGGAAGAGCTGGAGGTCGACCTGGTCGAACGGCACCCGCAGCAGGTATCCGCCGGGCAGGGTCTCGATGGGGGTCTGCGCGCCCATGCGCGCCAGCAGGCGCCGCAGCGCCGACACGCAGGTGTGCACCTGGTTGCGGGCGGTGTCCGGCGGCCGTTCGGACCAGATGGCCTCGATCAGCGTCTCCAGCGACACGACGCGACCGGCGGACAGCAGCAGTGCCGCGAGGACCACCCGCTGCCGGCGCGAGGCCACGTGGACGCGCTGTGTCCCCCGTACGACGGCGACCGGCCCCAGCACCTCGAAGAAGACGTCCTGCGCCTCCCGCACCGGGTGCGGTTCGCCCGGCGTGGCCGGCGGGGGGACCGGGACGCTCTCCGGCGCCCGGGCCCGTCCGTCGGAGCCGGTACGGTCCCTCCGGGGGGCGCGTACACCGGCCTCACCGCCCGGGTGGTGCATGAGCATGGCTTCGCCCCCGTCCACCGTCACTGGTTCCTCCGCATGACCTGACCGGAGACCAACGGTGGCAAAGGCGGTTCGACGTGCGGTCGATCCCGGATGACCGACGATGTACGCGCGATGAGCGGGCCGGGCGGGCCGGGTGCGCGCGACCGGATCACGGCCCCGCGGCACCCGGCCGCGTCCCGCCGTGCCGGGGACGGACCGGATCACGGCCCGGCCCCGGCACGGCCGCCTACAGCCCTTGTAGGACCGCGAGCAGGCGAGCGCAGAAAAGCTCTCCCAGGCCCTCGGGCAGATCACGCCCCCACTGCACCTCGTACGTCAGCGCGCCGGCGTCCTGGAAGAAGCGCACGGCCAGCTCGGTCTTCGCCGCCGGGTAGCGCTGATGGAGCCGGGACGAGAAGCGCAGACCGTCGTGCTCCCACGTCAGGGTGCTCGGCAGCTGCCGGTGGCTCACCACCACGCTGTCGATCGCCGCCGCCTCGCCCGGCACGGGCTGCGCGACCCGTGCCGCGAGCTGGGCGAAGGGGAAGTTGCGCCGGCGCAGGTCCTCGCGCCAGCCGGCCTGGTGGGCGCGCGCGGTGTCGATGACGGACTGCCCGGGCGCCACCTGCGCGAGCAGGGGGACCTCGTTGATGAAACAGCCGATGACCTCGCCGACCGCCCCTTTTCTGGGCCGTACGGACGCCGCGCCGCACACGGCCATGGGGCTGCCGGACCGGACCGGTGCCGCGTGGTGGACGGCGGCCGTCAGCAGGTGTGTCAGGCGTGTTCCGGCCTCGTCCGCGCGGCGGATGAGCCCGTGCGCGCACGAAGCCGACAGGGTCCGCCGCAGCGTCCCGGACGGCCCGGGCCGCTGGGGCGTTCCGTCCGGGCGGGCGCCGGGGCCGTCCCACCGGGGCAGCTCCAGCGCGGACGGCACCCGGGCGTGCCAGTGGGCGCGGTCCTCACGCACCGCGGTCCGCTCGGCGTCCCTGACCCGGCGCACCGCCTCGCGGTACAGCGCCTCGGGTTCGTGGTGCGGCCGGCCGGCCAGGGCGAGGCCCAGCCGGCGCAGCAGCGGGATCTGGCTCAGCCCGTCCATGGCGAGGTGGTGGATGATCAGCGCGACGCTGTGGTGGCCCGGGCGGTGCTCGGCGACGACGAGCCGGGCGAGCGGTTCGTCGTCGGTCTCGACGGGCCGCCGGGTCTGAGCCGCCAGCAGCGCGGGCAGCTCGTCCTCGGCGGCGGTGTGCCAGGTGACCTCCAGCGGCTGGTCGGAGAAGGAGTGGACGACCTCGCCGGTCCACGGGTCGATCGTCATCCGCAGGCGCAGCGCCGGCGTGCCCGCCGTCAGCGCCCGGGCGGCCCGTGCCACCCGCGCGCGGTCCAGCGGGCCGTGGACCGAGGCGGTGAACTCCGTGGTGAACGAGCAGCCCGTCGGATCCTTCTGGGAGGCGAGGAACATGGCGGCCTGGCCCGCCGTCACGGGTTCCGGCCTGTCCTGCGCCGAGATGCCTGTCGTGGTCATCGCGCACCTCCGCCGGGGCGGTCGCCGTCGCCGGGCGCCCCTCGGTCGTGTTCCGGGTCGGTGAAGACGAGTCGCAGCTCCGAGGTGTACGCGGCTCCGGAGGCGTCCCGCAGCCAGCACTGCTCCGCGTCCGGGAGCATCTCGCTGACCGTCACCGACGCCTCCGGGTGGTCGGCCGCGCCCCGGCGCAGCGCGCCGGCGGCCAGGTTCACCAGCGCGGGCGATGCGAAGTCGAGGAAGAGCGGCTTGTCCTCGCCGGGCACCTGGTAGAAGACGCGCTCCGGGAGTTGCTGGTCGCGGCGCCACCGCCAGGCCGCCCGGTACCGCGCCGCCTCGTCCTTGATCCGGGGCCAGTCGACGCCGGTCAGCGGGAAGGACCACGCCTCCCTGGCCAGGACGAGCCGCCCGGCGCAGACGCGTGGGCGGTGCGGCTGCGCGGCGGCGATGCCGAAGGCGCCCACGACGACGCCGGACAGGTACTCGCCCAGCACCTCCAGCAGGTCGTGCACGGCGCCCGTGCCACGGTCGTGTACGACCAGTCGCCCGCCGTCCGCGCGGACCACGAGGTCGGCGGCCGGGGTGATGGGTCCCGGCGCTCCCGTGGAGTCGGCGTACATGGTCCAGTAGTGGTACTCCGGGCTGAGCAGGGCCGGCGGATAGGTGCGGGACGTCACGCCGGCGGAGGCACGGGCGGGCACCGCGACGACACGCCGCCCCTGGTGGTCGGCGGCGGCCCTGGCCAGCAGCCGTCCCGGGTCGGGGTGCTGTTCCACGAAGAACCGGGCCTCCAGGGTGTTCATGGCGACGTGCATCTCGCCGAGGACGAGGAGGAACTCGCCGCGCTCCACCGCCTCCGGGTCCGACGCCGCGATCATGACGTCCGGTGCGTGGTGGCGGGCGGCCGACCAGCGGGCCGGCAGGAGCGGGAACTCCCGCGCCACCCGCTCCGCCAGCACGCGCGGCGCGATGGAGCAGCGTGCGCCGTGCCCCGGGAGCCGCAGCACCCGGGCCCAGCGGGCACGGAACTCCTCGGTCAGCCGGCGCACCAGCGGCGGCGGCGTGCGCGGGGTGTACACGAGGTCCGGGGTCGCCGCGCCGACCAGCAGGGCCAGCGGAACCTCGTCGGTGCCGTGGCGCAGGCTCACCTTCCGGTGCAGTTCCAGCAGCCGGGCCGAGTAGAGCTGGGCGGCGCGGCCGGCCAGCCACTGGGCGGTGTGCAGTACGGGCGCGAGCGAGGCGGCCACCTCGTCGAGGACGCCGGCGCCCAGCTCGCAGCCGAGGTCACGGACGGTGTCCTCGTAGACGAGGGTGCGTCCCGCGTACATGGCGCCCGCGCGCCGTACCGCGCCGGTGCCGGTCAGCCGCTCGAACGTGGTGTCCAACGCGCCCAGGGCGGCGGTCAGTCGCTCCGGGTCCCCGGCGGCGGCGGCCACCCGGTCCCGGGCGGCGATGAGGGTGTCGAGGTCGGCCAGGAGGCGGTCGCGCACGCGCTCGTCCGCGATGCCGAGCAGCTTGGCGCGCAGGGTCCGCTCCGGTCTGGCCTCCACCGGCCCGGTCAGGGACAGCGTGATCAGGCCGCGTTCGGCCAGGGACCGGAGCACGGTCAGGACGCGGGCGGGGTCGGGTCCGGCCGTGAGGTCCCGGACGGTCCGGGTCCCGTCGCAGGCCCGCAGGACGTCCGCCTCGTCCGGGTCGAGGCCGACGGTACGGCCGTGCGGTCCGCGTACGGCCGTACCGTCGTGGCTCCACCCGTCCGACAGCCGCGGCCTCAGCCACGGGTAGGCCTCGGGATCGCGGGACATCGCCGCGGCGACCTCGTCGATCGCCCAGGTCTCGAAGTACACCGTGCGCCGCGCCGGCAGCGACGCCCCGGGCCGTACGGTGAGGGCCGGGCCGCCGGGCTCGACGGTCGCCCAGCAGACGGGCCCGAAGAAGCCGATGGTGTCGTTCTTGACCGTGTACCGCTGGAGGTACTTGGCCAGCGTCACCTCGCTGCGCCGCCGCTCCGAGCCCGGGAGCGCGCGGTCCGCGGCGAGTTTGTCCAGGCAGTTCCGCACGACGGCGGGGTTCTGCCAGGCGATGGCCTCCCGCAGGCGCGGGTCGGCCGCCAGGTCGCGCAGTTCACCGGTGAGCCGGCGCACGGCGGTGGCGTAGTGGGCCGCGAACGCCTCCGGCGGCAGGTCGGAGCCGGCCGGTCCGGCCAGTTCCGGGGCGCGCAGGCGGGCGATCCCGGTCAGCGGGAACCCCGCCCCGCGCAGGGCGAATTCGCGGTGCAGCCACCACCGGGTGTCCGCGAGCCTGACCAGGTCCGGCGCCGGTGCGCGGCCGTCGCCTCGCCGCGGGAGGTGTCCCGCGGGTGCCGCGGTCACGACCGCCCCGCACGCGAGTCGATCAGGGCGGACAGCCGGGTCACGGTCCGGTGCACGTACAGGTCCCGGGGCGACAGGGCGGCGAAGCCCTGGTCGCGCAGCGCCGTCAGCAGGCGCACGGCGACCAGTGAGTTGCCGCCGCTCTCGAAGAAGTCCTCGTCGGCGGTCACGGAGTCGTCGGCGAGCGCGGCCCGCCAGGCGGCCAGCACGGTCGCGGTCGTGGTGGGGGGCGCGGTGGCGGGCACGGTGCCGGGCGCCGTCGTCCCGTCGGCCGTCGCCGTCGTACCGTCCGGTTCCGTGCCGGTGCCCGCGCGGTCCGGCAGGGGCAGACGGGCCCGGTCGAGCTTGCCGTTCACGGTGAGCGGCAGGCGGGGCAGGGGGACGAGCACGGCGGGGACCATGTGCTCGGGCAGGACGCCGGCGACGCGCCGGCGGACGTCGAGGGCGGATCCGTGCCGCAGGACCACGTATCCGACGAGCCGGGTGTACGCCGCGTCCGAGCGCTCGTCCAGGACGACGGCCGCCTCCGCGACGGCCGGGTCGGCGAGCAGCACGGAGCGCACCTCGCCCAGTTCGATGCGGAAACCGCGCAGCTTCACCTGGTCGTCCAGCCGTCCGAGGTGGTCGAGGGAGCCGTCGGGGCGCATCCGGCCCCGGTCCCCGCTGCGGTACAGACGCTCACCGGTGACCGGATCGGTGGGGAAGCGCTCGGCGGTCAGCTCCTCGCGGCCGAGGTAGTGCCGTGCCACCCCCGCGCCGCCGACGTAGATCTCGCCGACCGCGCCGACGGGCAGCGGGCGGCCCCGGTCGTCCCGGACCGACACGGACCAGCCGGGCAGGGCGCGGCCGACGCAGGCGGAGCCCGTGTCCGCGTCGACGGGGGTGACGTCCCGGGCGGTGACGTGCACGGTGGTCTCCGTGATGCCGTACATGTTGACCATGCGGCACGCTTCCGGCGTGTGACGGCGGAACCACGGTCGCAGCATCCGGGGATCGAGGGCCTCGCCGCCGAAGACGACGAGCCGCAGGGCGAGTTCCCGGTCCGGTCCGGCCGTGGCGTCGGCGTCGAGGAGCCCGCCGAAGGCGGACGGGGTCTGGCTGAGGACGGTCACCCGCTCACGTACCAGGAGCCGGTGGAAGTCGGCGGGGGAACGGGTGGTCATGAACGGGACGACGACCAGGTGCCCGCCGGTCAGCAGGCATCCCCAGATCTCCCAGACCGAGAAGTCGAAGGCGCTGGAGTGGAAGAGCGTCCAGACGTCGTCGGGACCGAACTCCATCTCGTCCCTGGTGGCGGCGAGCAGCGCCGTCACGTTCCGGTGCGGTACGACGACGCCCTTGGGCCGTCCCGTGGTCCCGGAGGTGTAGATGACGTAGGCGGCGTCGTCCGGGGAGGTGTCCGGCAGCGGTCCGGACGCCGGGCCCGTGAGCCGGGCGGGGTCGATCACCTCGACCCCGGCGCCGGCCGGGAAGTCGGCCAGGGTGGTGAGGACCAGGGACAGTCCCGCGTCGTCGGCCGTGAAGCGGAGCCGGTCCGCGGGGTAGTGCGGATCCAACGGCACATAGGCGGCGCCGGTCTTGAGTACGGCGAGCAGGGCGACGACGAGGTCGGCGGTGCGGTCCAGGCAGACCCCGACGAAACCGCCGCGGCCGGCGCCGCGCTCCCGCAGGGCGTGCGCCCAGGCCGTGGCCCGGGCGTCGAGTTCGGCGTAGGTGAGGGTGCCGTCCTCACCGGAGACGGCCGTGCGGTCCGGCTGGGCGAGCGCCACTTCGCGGACGGCCTCGTGCAGGGTGCGCGCGCTGCCCTCCAGCGGTGGTCCGGTACGGCCCAGTGCGCGCAGGACGGCCGTGTGCGCGGGGTCGGTCGTCTCGATCCGGGCGAGGACCGGGTTCCCGTCCGCGCGCAGCCGGCCGAGGACGTACCGCACGCACCGCAGGAAGCGGGACGCCTGGGCGGGATCGACCACGCCTGGGTCGGGCAGGACGCCCGCCGGTGTCCACAGCCCGTCGGCCGACCGCCAGTGCAGCAGGAGCGGCAGCACCGGTGCGAGGAACGGGCGGTACAGCTCGTCGGGGTGGTCCCCGGTGAACAGCACCCCGGCCGCGGGCAGCGCCGCGCCGGCGGGCCAGGTCAGGTTCCGCGCGGCCTGGCGTACCCGCTCGACGAACTCGGCGGCGGTGTCCGTCTCGTCGACGCGGACGGTGAGGACGCCGCCGGCGCCGCCGTCCTCGGCGGGCGAGGCCGGCAGGGCGAGCCGTACGGTGGCGGTCTGCTCGTACCGGGACAGGACGAGCGCCACGGCGGCGATCACCTCGAACGGGTCGGCGGTCCCCGGCACGGCGTCCGGTCCGGACGGTGCCGCGTCCTCCTGCCCGGCCGGTGCGCCGGCCAGTCCCCAGGCGGGCCGCTCCGTGTCCGGCGCCACCGGCCGCGGGCGGACCGCGGCGGCCTGCGCCGGCGGCTCCGGCAGGGCGGCCGGCTCGCCGGGGGCGCGCCCGGCGAGCGTGTGCGCCAGCCGGCGCAGCCCGGTCCGGCCGAGCACGTCGTGCCGGCTCACGACCACGAGGTCGGCCGCGTCGTCCCGGTAGCCGAGCAGCACCGCCCGGACGCCGGGCCGGTCCTCGCCCAGGCCGCGCAGCCGCTCGCGCTCGCGCAGCCGCAGGGCCAGTGGATCATCCGAGGCGAACGGCAGGTCCTCGGACCACAGGGTGACGCGGTCCGGGTCCGCGAGGCCGTGGCCGGCACGGGCGAGCGCCTCGCGCGCCGCCCGGACGGCGGGTGCCCCGGTCAGCGTCAGGACCAGGGAGTGCTCGGCGGTCTCGCCGAACGGACAGCGGTGACGCGGCTCGCGTGGAGGCGGGGCGGACACGGCGTCGTCCGGCCCGCCTGACGTCGTCGCGCCGGCTGGGTGCGTAAGCATCGGCTGCTCCTCTACGGCTCCTCGTACGCCGCGTGGGACGGTGGGGCGGGGGATCAGTGAGCGGTGAAGCCGCCGTCCACGGTGAGGACCGTGCCGGTGACCTGGTGGGAGTCGTCGCTGCCGAGCCAGACGGCGGCGGCGGCGATGTCCTGCGGTTCGATGAGCGCGTTCATCGGCTGTGCCTGGACGAAGGTGTTCTCGTGTTCCTCGACCGCGACGTCCAGGGACCGGGCGATCTCCGAGAGCATCCTGGACTCGACCCGGGGATCGTCCCGGACCGAGCCCGGGCACAGCGCGTTGACCCGCACCTTCACCGGCGCGTAGTCGAGCGCGGCGGCCTTGGTGAGTCCGACGAGTCCGTGCTTGGCGGCGACATAACCGGCGAAGTGCCGGTAGCCGACCAGCCCCGCGGTCGAGGCGATGTTGATGACGCTGCCGCTGCGGGCACGCACCATGTGCGGCGCCACCGCCCGGATCAGCCGCCACGCGCCGAAGAGGTCGACGTCGAGCATCAGCGACCACTCCTCCTCGGTGATGGCGTGCGCGGGCTTGCCCGAGGGCGCGGCGATGCCGGCGTTGTTGACCAGGACGTCGACGCGCCCGTAGCGGCGGACCGCGTCGCGGACGGCACGGTCGACGGCCGCCGTGTCGCGCACGTCGCAGTGCACGGTGAGTACGGAGGCCCCGGCGCGCCGGCACAGCTGTGCCGTGCGCTCCAACTGGGTTCCGGTGGCGAGCGGATAGGGGACGCCGGGCACCTCGGCGCACACGTCCAGGAGGACCAGGTCGGCGCCCTCCTCGGCGAAGCGGACCGAGCAGGAGCGGCCGATGCCGCGCGCCGCGCCGGTCACGAGCACGAGTTTGTTCTTCAGTCGCATGGTCGGCCTCACCGTCGGTCGGGTGGGTGCGGGGCCGGGCCTAGGCCCTGTCGTGGAAAAACCCGCTGGCGCGCGCCCGGGGGGCGACGGGGGTTTTACAACAA